>DATLWP010000405.1:0-1634 GCA_035576265.1 Candidatus Polarisedimenticolia bacterium | reverse complement strand
TACCGCGCTGCTTCCCGGTTGCGCAATCCGAAGCCCCCCTTGTGCAGTTAGAATCCGAGTATAGGAAACTAGTTTCCCCGCCACAACCGACGCGCGACGTGTCGTACCTGCCCGCGCAACGTGTCTCGCCCTAGAGCGCGGATCCGAAAGTTGCGGCTATCCGGTTAGAGCTTCTATCAGGCGTGCCGCGCTTTAGGCTCCCCCCGTCCGGCGCACGCAAAATCCGCACTTGTGACCTGTGGCTGTGATGTAAACTCTGTCACTCGCCGTGGTACAAAAACCGGCTGGTCACGAAATTTCACGCGACGATGAAAGTCTTGGTTACAGGAAGCGCTGGTCATCTTGGCGAGGCCCTGGTCCGGACGTTGCTACATTTGGGGCACGACGTGGTTGGCCTCGACGTCAATGGATCGCCATTTACGAAATGCGTGGGCTCCATCTGCGACCGTTCCTTGGTGAAGCGTTGCATGAGTGGCGTTCAGACGGTCTTCCACTGCGCCACCCTCCATAAGCCTCATGTCGCCACTCACCGCCGGCAGGATTTCGTAGACACCAACATTACAGGCACGCTGAATCTTCTGGAAGAGGCTGTCACCGCCGGCGTCGACTCCTTTGTCTATACGAGCACGACGAGCGTGTTCGGCGACGCTCTTGTGCCACCTCCGGAAGCTCCTGCCGCATGGATCACTGAAGAGGTCACTCCTGTTCCCAAGAATATCTATGGAGTCACCAAGGCGGCCGCCGAGGATCTCTGCCATTTGTTCCACCGCAATCACCAGCTCGCATGCATCGTGCTCAGGACGTCCCGGTTTTTCCCCGAGGAGGACGACAACCGCGAAGTGCGGGAAGCCTACTCAGACGGAAACGTCAAGGCAAACGAATATCTGTATAGGCGCGTCGATATCGGAGACGTTGTGAGCGCCCACCTATTGGCCTCCGAGCGCGCGCCTTCGATCGGCTTTCGCAAGTACATCATCAGTGCAACGACGCCCTTCCGCCCCGGCGACCTTAAGGAGCTGCGCAATGACGCGCCAGGCGTGGTATTACTGCGCGTCCCGGACTATCAAACGGAATATGCGCGGCGAGGCTGGAGAATGTTCCCAAGCATCGGACGCGTGTATGTGAATGAGCGTGCTCGAAGTGAACTCGGTTGGCGACCGCGATATGATTTCAACTGCATCATCGAACTATTGAGGGCAGGCTACGATCCAAGAAGTCCCCTCGCGCGGTCGGTTGGATCCAAGGGATACCATGCCGAACCGTTCTCCGAAGGACCATACCCAGTCGAATAGTTGCTATGTGACTATCCACGGCGAAAGGTCAACGGCCCCGGAGACGGAGGCACTCGGAGAACTCTTGCTCGGTCACAGCAGGGGAGCGTTGCCGAAAGGACCGGGCAGATTGTTTCTTAGTGACGGCACATTCGAAAGTTAGCCTACTCGCATGGCAAGTCGAATTGCCGGACGTGTTCCCCCGAACATAGTCCGCTGACGGACTCCGGATCGTGGCTGAATTCTCCGCGGATCTCTGTGCGCGCCCGGTAGCAGATCTGTGCCTCTGCTCCCGCTGCGCCGGTTTGCTCCCAGCGATTCCGTCTTGGTGCGAAATCTCGGCTAATCGAGCGTAAGGATGCC
>DATLWP010000404.1:0-2051 GCA_035576265.1 Candidatus Polarisedimenticolia bacterium | reverse complement strand
CTAGCGGTGCGCTCGATGCGGCTCAACTCCAAGTCGCCGACGCGCAGCGCGACGTCGGGAGCACGGGCGCCGCGACGCAGCAGCGCGCGCAGGCGGGCGGAAAGCTCCGAGAAGGCAAAGGGCTTGGGCACGAGATCGTCGGCGCCTGCGTCGAACACCCGGACGCGGTCCTCTGGGCTCACGCGGTTGGTGAGGATCACAATGCGCAGTTGCTCGCGGCGGGCGCGGGTGTTCAGCAAAAGTTCGAGGCCATCCGGCTGCGGCAGGTTGAGATCCAGAATGGCGGCATCGTAGTCCCGGTCCCGGGCCAGGATTTTCGCGTCTTCACTGCCTGGAGCGAGATCGACGGTGTAGTTTTCGGCTTCGAAACCCTGCCGGAGAAAGGCACCGAGGGCCGGATCGCTTTCGGCGACGAGAATGCGCATGGCTGCTCCTATGGAAGGGGAGAACTGAGAGAGGTTCCCAAGGAAATTACGAATTTAAATACGCGCAGACGCGGAGTCAAAAGAAACCTTCATCGGAGAGTTAAAGTTGTTCGAGAAGTGAGAATTCTCAGATGCTGCGCCACAATTTGACAACCACGCGCTGAAGAAGTGAACCAAAATGAAAATGCGCGTGAGTCACATGCGCTCGAACGTTCACGGATGGGTCATCGTTTCGGGACGCACGAGTTCGTCGAATTCCTTTTCCGTCAGATAGCCGAGCTTGAGATTCGCCTCGCGCAGGCTCAAATTTTCGTGGTAGGCCTTGTGGGCGATCTCCGCAGCCTTGTCGTAACCGATCTTGGGACTGAGCGCGGTGACGAGCATTAGAGAATTCTTAACGTTCTGCTCGATGCGACCGAGGTTCACATCCATTCCGGTGGCGCAGTGATCCGTGAAGGAACGGCAGGCGTCCGCGAGGAGCCGCACCGAATGCAAGAGATTGTGGATCATCACGGGCTTGAAGACGTTTAGTTCGAAATTCCCTTGCGAGCCCGCGAAGCCGATGGCAGCGTCGTTGCCGAACACCTGCGCGGCAACCATGGTCAGGGCTTCGGACTGCGTGGGATTCACCTTGCCTGGCATGATCGAAGAACCAGGCTCGTTTTCCGGAATTTTCAGCTCGCCGAGGCCAGCGCGGGGGCCGGAAGCGAGCCAGCGAATGTCGTTGGCAATTTTCATCAGCGACGCGGCCAGGGTTTTCAAAGCGCCGCTGGCGAACACGATTTCATCGTGCGCGGAAAGCGCGGCAAATTTATTGGGGTGCGACCGGAACGGCAATCCGGTGAGCTCGGAAATCTTGCGGGCGGCTCGGTCCGCAAATTCGGGATGGGCGTTGAGCCCCGTGCCGACGGCGGTGCCTCCAATGGCCAGGTCGTAGAGTCCCCAAAGGGCTTCGCGAAGCCGCGCCACGTCGCGATCGAGCAAGCTGACCCAGCCGGACATCTCCTGCCCGACGGTAAGCGGAGTTGCGTCCATCAGGTGGGTGCGGCCGATTTTGACGATGCCGGCGAATTTCTTGGCTTTCTCGTCGAGCGCAACGCGCAGGCGCTCAACGGCTGGAATCAGCACTTCGGCTACGCGGGTGGCGGCGGCGATGTGCATGGCGGTGGGAAACGTGTCGTTGGAGGACTGCGACATATTGACGTCGTCATTCGGATGGATGGGTTTCTTGCTGCCCATGACGCCGCCGGCGATCTCGATAGCGCGATTGGAAATCACCTCATTCGCGTTCATGTTGGTCTGCGTGCCGCTGCCGGTCTGCCAGATGCGAAGAGGAAAATGCTCGTCCAGCTTTCCGGCGATGACTTCGTCGGCTGCCTGGACAATCAGCTTGGCTTTTTCCGCGGAGAGTTTTCCGAGGTCCTGATTCACCAGCGCGGCCGCCTTTTTCAGAATTCCCAGCGCGCGGATCAGCTCGGGCGGCATGGTGTCGCGACCGATATCGAAATGGATCAGCGAGCGAGCGGTTTGCGCCCCATAGTAGCGGTTGGCGGGGACCTCGATATTGCCCATGCTGTCGGACTCCATGCGCGTTGGCTCCTTTGCGGCGGGCGAGGCTTTGGCTTC
>DATLWP010000403.1:0-27637 GCA_035576265.1 Candidatus Polarisedimenticolia bacterium | reverse complement strand
GCGAGGAATTCTTTCAGCGGCAGCGTGTTTATCACGTCCTTCTTCTCGATCCAGCCCCGCCTCGCTGTCGAAACTCCGTATTTCATGAACGGCAGGTGCGTCGTCAAATGCGCGTCGGTCGAAATCACGATCTTGACTCCGCGCTGCTTTGCCATCCGCAGGTGAACGTCGCGCAGATCGAGGCGATCGGGATAGGCATTGCATTCCATCGCGACGCCGTGTTTCGCGGCCGCGTCCAGAACCTTTTCGAGGTCGAATTCAAACGGGTCGCGCCGCAGCACGAGTCGCCCGGTCGGATGCGCGATGATTTGCGTGTACGGATTCTCGATGGCCGCGAGAATCCGCTCGGTCATTTCCGCGCGCTCCATATTCATGTAGGAGTGGACGGACGCGACCACCACGTCGAGTTCGGCTAGGACGTCGTCCTCGAGATCGAGCGAGCCGTCCTTCTTTATGTCCACTTCGATGCCCGCCAACAGGCGGATGCCGTGAACGTGCTCCTGCGCCTTGCGAATCTTCTTGATCTGCTCGCGCGTGCGCTTCTCGTCCATCCCGTTGGCCACTGTGACGGCCTGCGAATGGTCCGTGAGCGCGATATATTCGTACCCGAGTTTCCGCGCGGCCTCGCCCATCTCCTCGATGGAGTTGTGCCCGTCGGACGCCGTCGTGTGCATCTGTAAATCGCCGCGGATGTCCTCGAGTCGAACCAGCTTCGGGAGTTCATGTTTCTCGGCCGCTTGGATTTCGCCGGCGTTCTCGCGCAGCTCGGGAGCGATGAATTCGAGCTTCAGTTTCGCGTAGATCTCCTCTTCGGTCTTGCTGGCCACCACCTTGCCGCCTTTCAGCGTCGAAAGCGCGTACTCATTGAGCGTCCAGCCCATTTCGTTGGCGCGGCTGCGCAGCGCGACGTTGTGCTCCTTCGATCCCGTGAAATAAAGCAGCGCCGCGCCGAAGCTCTTCTTTTCGAGCAGGCGCACGTCAACTTGGAGGCCGCTCGTCAAGCGCATGCTGACTTGGTTTTCGCCGTGCGCGAGCTCCTCTTCTACTTCCGCATACTTCAAGATATGCTCGGCGACCGCGTCGACGTCCGTCTGTTTATCGAGTCCCGGGCGCATGGTCACCAGCAGGTCGAGATCGCCGATCGTTTCTCGCCCGCGGCGAAGCGATCCGGCCGGCGTAACAGACTCGACTGCCGCGCCGGCCTCTGCGATGTACGCCGCGAGCTTTTGAGCCTCGTCATCCGCCACGTTTAGGTGAAATCTGCCGGAACCGGAGAGATGCTTGAACTGTTCGGCGGCCTTCAGGATGTTCTGTTCGCTCTTTTCACCGAACCCGGCGAGTTCGCGCAGCTTTCCTTCCCGCGCGAGTTTTTCGACGCCTTCCACGGTGGCGACCTTGAACTCTTTCCAAAGCAGCGCGACTTTTTTGGGCCCGAGCGATTGGAGTTCGAGCAGATCCAGGATCGAGGCTGGATACTTTTTCAGTAGCTTTTTCCGCAGGCCGTAGTCGCCGGTCTTTAGGATCTCGTGAATGTGTGCGGCCATGTTTTCGCCGACGCCTGGGAGCTCCTTGAGCTTTTCGTTGTCCTGGGCGATGTCCTCGATGCGCTCGGTCAGACTGCCAAGCAGTTCGGCGACCTTTTCGTAGCTTCGGTAGCGCCCTATGATGGCGCCGTCGATCTCGAGAAGTTGCGCGGTCTCGCGCAATATTTTTGCCACCTCTCTGTTTTCCATACGTCGCTCTCCGGCCCAGCTGAATTGGCTCGATTATAGGGGAGTTGGGGTCTTCCCGAAAGCGAGGCGGCGCCAGCTTCGGCTACGGCACTGCCGGCGGAACGTGGCCAAACGTCCGCGCGAAAAACCACATGAAGAAAAGAACCAGTCCGGAATTCACCATCAGGTAGAGGAAACCGTAGCCGGCCAGATCGCGCGCTCGCGCCTTCAGGATTCCCAGAAGAGGCAGCATCCAGAATGGATTCACCAGATTCGGCAACGCTTCGGCGGTGTTGTAGATCTGCACGACCCAGCCGAGATTGACGTGAAGGTCTTTGGCGGCCTGCAAGACATACGGCGCCTCGATAATCCATTTGCTGCCGCCCGATGGGACGAAAAGCCCTAAGATGCCGGAATAGATAGCCACAAGCAAAGGGAAGGTGCTCTGGGATGAAACGTGCACGAACAGGTGCGCAAGTTCCCGCGATATGGGCGACATCGTGACGATGCCGAAGATTCCGCCGTAGAACGGGAATTGAATCAGCACTCCCGCCGTCGCGGGCACGGCGTTGTTCACCGCGCGGGTAAACGATCGGGGTTTCCAGTGAAGCAGCAGCCCCGCCATCAGGAACAAGAAATTATATGTATTCAGATCCAGCGCGGCCAGCGGGCCCCTCTCGGCGACCACTTGGCCGAGGTAGGCTAGCCCCAGCAGACCGACTGCAATCGGGAGCACCGGCACGAATTCAAGCCATTCAGCCGGAGTGCGCCGCTCTTCCCGCGCTCCAACGGGAGGTTCCTCGGTGATCTCGAACGACTCAACAGTCTTTCCGGGTTTGGCCGGCGCGGAGAGGTACGCTACGAGCACTGATGCGAACATCAGAATGGCTGCGGTCGCTAGGCTTTGCCAGGTGTAAATCGTCTGGGTCAGCGGAATTACTCCGCTGATCTTGAGCAGTCCAGCCGGAATGGATGCTGGCGTCGCCATCAGTAAAGCCGCCGAAGACGAGAGCCCGAGAGCCCACACCGTGCCCGTGCCCAGATACGCGGCTGCGCCGATTGCCCGATAGTCCGAGTTGCGGATGTTCTTCACGATTTCGCGAACCAGTAGCCCGCTGAAAATCAAGCTGAGCCCCCAGCTCACCAACGAGGTGGCCATCGAGAAGAATGCGACGAAAGCAACCGCTCCGCGCGGGCTTCGCGGAATGATGGCCAGCCGCCGGATCAGCCGATGCACGGGAGGAGACGTGGCGACCACGTAGCCGCCGATGATGATGATTGCCATCTGCATTGTGAACGGAATGATGCTCCAGAAGCCTTCCCCGAAATACCGGACCAGGTCGCGCATCGCGCTGCCCGCCAACAGGCCGGCCACGAAGACGATCAGGAGTGCCACGAGAGCAAAGACGAAGGCGTCGGGAAACCAGCGCTCGGACCAATCCGCGAGCGCCATGCCCAAGCGCGCCAATCCGCGCGCAGAAGCCTGCGGGCTCGCACTGCTTTCGTTGGGGAGTGTGCGTTGCATGGTGGGACCTCCTGACCGCGGGGAATAGTAACAGATAGTTGGAGCCGCGCTGAGCAACCGTCGCAAACGGGGAGCAGCGCGGGGAATTCGGAAGGCTGGCAGCCGTTTCAAGCCGTGAGGAATTGCGGCAAGGCGTGTTAGGAATGCGCGTGTGCTTCGGGGGCAGCCGGCCCGCGCAACGCTTCGAAAACGCGCTGAGCCTGCGCACGTGACACTTCCGTCGCCAATTGATCGACGCTCAACTGCCGCAAGCGCGTCACGCTGCCGAAACGCCGGAGCAGCCGCTGGGCCGTCCGCTCGCCCACGCCTGGAATTTCGACCAGCGAGGTTCGCAAGCGCCGGCTGGACCGGCGCTGACGGTGAAACGTAACCGCGAAGCGATGCGTCTCGTCGCGAATCTGCTGGATCAGGTGCAAAACCGGGGAGTGATGGTCGAGCACGACCGGTTCATCCTCGCGGCCCAACAAGTAGAGAAGTTCCTCTTTTTTCGCGATGCTGGCCACGGGCTGGTTGATGATCTCTAGGTTGTCGAGCGCCTGCGCCGCCGCATGCAGTTGCCCGATTCCTCCGTCGATCAAAATCAAGCTCGGCAGCGGCTTCCTTTCCTGTTGCAAGCGACTGTAGCGCCGCTCGACCGCCTCCCGCATGCTGGCGAAATCGTCGCGGAGCAAACCGCGGGATTTGTCGGGACCTTCCGGCATGGCCTCGCCACGGATGATGAATTTGCGGTAATCGGATTTCTTCATGCGCCCGTCTTCCCAAACGACCATCGACGCAACGGTGTCCGATCCTTGCATGTGCGAGATATCGAAGCACTCGATGCGCTTGGGCGCCTCCGGCAGGCCCAGCGCGGATTCGAGCGCCTCGGCGATGGCCTTCGAACTCGGACGAAGGACGCGGAATCTCTGCACGAAGGAGTGCTTCGCGTTTTTCTCGACCAGTTCGAGAAACGCATGTTTTTGGCCACGCTGCGGATTCAGAATTTCGACGCGGTGGCCCGCGGCCTCGCCCAGAACTTCCTCGAGCAGCGAACGCTCCTCGAAATCCATCGGCGTGTGGATGTAGCGCGGAAGGTAGGCTGCGTCGAGATAGAGCTGCTTGAGCAGGGACGGCAAGAACTCGGCTGGGTCAAATTTCTCAAGATCCTCCCAGTAGAAATCTCTCCGGTCCACGACGCGCCCGCCACGCAAGTGGAAGAGATTCACCGCCACTTGCGGCGGCTCGGCGTACCAGGCGAGTACGTCGGTATCGTCGCCTTCCGCGGCGGCGATCTTTTGTCGCTCTTCCATCTCTGCAAGCGTGCGCAGCAAGTCGCGATAACCGGCGGCTTGTTCGTAGCGCTGTTCGCTGGAAGCGCGCTCCATGCGCTCCTGCAAGCTGCGCGAAAGATCGCTGCGGCGACCTTCGAGGAACATGCGAACGTCGCGCGCAGCTTCGGCATAGCGCTCGTCCGGCACGAGCGCTTCCACGCAGGGGCCAAGACAGCGGTGGATGTAATATTGCAGGCAGGGGCGCGGGTGGTGTCGCGTGAGGTCCACTGTGCACGACGGCACGAGAAAGCGCTTGTGAATCAGATGGACCAGCCGGTAGGCCAAGCTTGCCGGAAAATAGGGACCGAAATAGGCGGAACCGTCCTTCTTCAGGCGCCGCGTCACGTAGACGCGCGGATATTTCTCAAACGCCGTGAAGCGGATGTAGGGATACGTCTTGTCGTCGCGCAGCAGGACGTTGAATTTCGGCTGGTGCTGCTTGATCAGATTGTTTTCGAGCGCAAGCGCCTCTTTCTCGTTGTCCACCACGATGAATTCGAGGTCGGCGATTTCGCGCACGAGCGATCCGGTCTTCGCATCCTGCCAGCGGGACTCGAGAAAGTAGGATTTGACGCGGCTCCGCAAGGATCGCGCCTTCCCCACGTAGAGGATCGTTCCGGCGGCATCTTGGAACAGGTACACGCCTGGTTGCGTCGGCAGCTGGGCGACTTTTTCGCGGAGTTCCATTTCTGGCGAGCTACAATAGATTCCGGTCCCGGCCCGTGAGCGGAGGTTCCGCCGCCGAGACAGCTCTCATGATAACAAAGGAAATCTAGACTCAACTAGAAGCGCCGATGGGCGGGAGATTCAGTCAGTTGCGAAAGACCGGCAAGCGACCCCATACGACGAACGGGGCGACTCTGATCCGGGGAATCGGCATGGTGTTGCTAGGTTTGGCTTCTCTGTCTTTGCCCGCCTGGCCGGCCCAGCAACAGCAAGGAAAGCAGAAATCGCCGGCGCACGCCCAGGAATCGACATCGGAAGACAGTCCAAAGTACGATCCGCTTCGCGCGGAGAAGGATGTCGAGGTCGGCACGTTCTATATGCGCAAGGGCGACATGGACGCCGCGATCGCCCGCTTTGAGGATGCCGTTCTCTACCGGCCCAAATATGCGACAGCCCGACGTCTCCTGGGTGAAGCCTACGAGAAAAAGGGCGATCAGGCGATGGCCGTGAAATGGTACAAGGAATATCTGCGGGAGCTTCCCCACGCGCGCGACGCGAAGAAGATCCAGAAGAGAATCGAAAAGCTTTCCGCCCCCGAGAACTAAACTGGGCATACCGCCACGTTCGCATCAGGCCGGCTGCAGCACCCATTCGGAGGTGATCTGCTCAAAATGAAACCCGTATCGTTGCCAGGGCGAGCCCTGCTCCTTGCGCACCACTTGAGCGCGTCCGGCGTACCGCTCCTGCTCCCCGGATGCCAGGAAGACTTCTACTGGTGCGCCTTCTACCAGGAGCGCGGTGCAAGCACACAGAAATCCCCCGGCGCTTATGTTTTCCGTCGTGGTCAATTCTTCAAACTTTTTGCCGCTGGCGTCCGCACCGCGCAATTTCAGACTCACGCGCATTCGCACGCGCGGGTGCGCTCGGCGCTCCGGCTGCCTCCCCTGAATGGCGGCGGTTAGCGCGGCCTTGAGCGCGGCGAAGTCCACGGGCTTTTGAAAATAGCCCTTCGCTCCCAGGCTTTCGCAATGTTCTCGGTATTTCGCTCCGGCTTCTCCGGTAATTATGAAGATCGGTATTCGGGACGTGTAACTGAGGGAATGGAAACTCTGGCAGAGTTCGAATCCGGAGAACCCCGGCATCATCAGGTCGAGCAGGATCGCCTCCGGCTTGTGTTCTAACGCCAGCGCCAGCGCCTGCTCCGGATCGCCGGTCTCAGCGACCTGATAGGTATCCGATAGTCTCATCCGCAGAAGTCCGCGCATGGCCTCGTCGTCGTCCACGATCAAAATTTTCGGCATCTTTGTAGCTCCCGCATGGAACCGTGGCCGCGCGCGGCCCGGACAGGGCAGGCATTCACTTGGCTTCCACGGGCACGCGGCGATCCAACACTTCGCGAATTTTCCGCGTCAGAGCATCCCGCGTAAACGGCTTCGAGAGAAAGGCGCTTCCCGGATCGATCGGTCCCTGAGCGCCGACCGTTTGCCCGGTGTACCCGGACATGAATACCACCTTGACCTCGGGCCTCCGCCGGGTCAACTCGTGCGCCAGGGAGCGTCCGTCCATCCCTGGCATTACCACGTCGGTCAGCAGCAAATCGATCCCGCCGGAGTGGCGGTCGCTCACGTTGAGCGCCTCGATTCCGTCTTTGGCCTCGAGGACCGTGTAGCCGAAGAGTTCGAGAGTGTTGCGCGTCAGCGTCCGGAGCGAGGTCTCGTCTTCCGCCAGTAAGATCGTCTCCCGGCCCTCGAACGAACGATTCCCGTCCTTGGTGATTACTTCTGCCTTCATTGCCTCGTTGACGCAGGGCAGATAAATCTTAAACGTTGTGCCGGCCCCTGGGGCGCTGAGGATGTCGATATAGCCACCGCTCTGTTTCACGACTCCGTAAACAGTCGACAGACCGAGTCCCGTGCCTTTCCCCTTTTCTTTTGTTGTGAAGAATGGTTCAAACGCCCGAGCTTTCGTCTCGGCGTCCATGCCGATTCCGCTGTCGCTCACCGTGAGGCGAACGTAGGGTCCGGGTTGCACGGGGTAGGGGTACTGGCGCACGAAAGCCTCGTCCATTACAAAGTTCTGCGTTTGGATGATCAGCTTGCCGCCATGGGGCATGGCGTCCCGGGCATTCACGGCGAGATTCAAGATGACCTGCTCGAGTTGTCCCTGATCCGCTTTCACTCGACCAAGGTCGGGACTCAAGAGCGTGGTGAGTTCAATGTCCTCTCCGATCAGCCTTCGGAGCAGTTTGTACATGTCGGTGACAGCGCCGTTCAGATCCAGCACCTTAGGGTCGAGCACCTGCTGGCGGCTGAAGGCCAGCAGTTGCCGCGTCAGCGACGCTGCGCGCATTCCGGCGCTCAGGATTTCGTCGACGCTGCTCCGGAGGTCATTCGCCGGATCGAGTCGCTCTTGCAGGAATTCCGAGTAGCCGATGATTACGCCCAGAAGGTTATTGAAATCGTGAGCCACCCCTCCAGAGAGGCGCCCCACAGCTTCCATCTTCTGCGCCTGGCGGAATTGTTCTTCCAGATTTTTGCGCTCGCTGACGTCGCGGTTGACGATCACGAACTTTTCGACCTCTCCTTGCGCGTTCAGGACGGCGCTGGACCGGGATTCCAGGATCCGCCAGCTCCCGTCCTTGTGCCGCAGTCGGTACTGGATGGTTCGCCCGAGGCCTCCGCCACGCGCTTCCTTCGCTGCTTCCTCCACCAACGGACGGTCATCCGGATGAATCTGCTCGAACCCCGATGTGCCTTGTAGTTCCTCAGGACTGTAGCCAAGAATTCGTCCGTAGGAGGGACTGTTGTAGAGCCGCTGGCCATTTGCGTCCACGACGGCGATCATATCGGCAGCGTTTTCGCTGATGAGCCGAAAGAGCTCTTCTCGCTGGGCCAGTTGACGGCGAATTCTATAGATTTGGACTTGCTGATAGATCGTGTAGAGGTCAAACAGGAGAACGAGCCCGACCAGTCCCCGGACGGCCAGGTTCAGGTGGAAATCGCGAAAATCGGGCGCGTATTCACGCACCACCGGGACGCTGAAAGAGATGATTCCCAACGTAAGCAGAAGCGTAACCAGGATCGCCGACGCCCAAAGAACCCATTCGCGCCGCTCAACCCTGCGCAAACTGGCCTGTAAAGTGGCCGGCGAGCGAGGTTTTTCCATAACTAGATTCGAGTATGGCAATGTATTTCCATTATCGGCACTCAGGAGACCGTTGCTTAGCATTCCGCGCAGAAACCCGCCTGCCGTCAGAAAGCATCCATAAGCTTCTCTAATAGAAGTAGTTAGCGGTTTCTTGGGGAAGGGAAACGGGAGAGGTACCGCAGGGCGCGTGCGTAATCCGTAAACTCTTTTTCTTCCCTGCGGAACATCGCCGAGTGGGACTCACGCCGACAGCGCGCGAACCGCATGGGGTGTTTCAAGTGAAGCATCTCGTGGTACAGCACGTAGGCCACTACGTAATCCGGCACGTCCTTCCGGTCAAGCTGCCGGTTAATGACGATCTGATTGAGCGCCGGATCGAAACAGCCGAGCTGTGTCCGCCAGGTCCGCGCGCTCCATCCCAGTCGCGGTTTAGCCAGCGCACTCTTGAAATAGCAGTTGTTCAACTGGTCGAATAGCGGTCCGAGGTCATGATGGGATCCGGCGGGACAGTTCGCCATCCTGCGGGCGCGTCGCTGGCGCATCCGCTGGAGCAGCCTGCGTGTCGACCCGGCGTATGAAAATTGACGGTAGATATCCAGCAATTTGGCCGGTGGGCGCCGCCGGTAGAGGCGCCCGAGGAGAATTGCCGCCGCAGCCTCTATGACGGTACGAGGTGCCTTGCGCAGCGCGTCGGACAACCGGACGTGCGCTGTATCCTCCCGGAGCCGGATTGTGTGAGTCAGATCAGTGTAGGAGTGATACTCGACCACGAAATGCGGGGGGCGCCCTTCGCACCCGAGCCGCGTGTAGATGCGCTGAAAAACCCGCTCGCCGCCGGGGACGAGCCGCTGCACTTTACCTTTCTGCCTCACTGCTTTCTCCGTACCGGTGGAGGCAGCATTTCCTTTTCGGCCTCCGAGGCATCGGACAATGCGTCCTTCGTGCCTTCGATGGCGTCTTCGAGCGTGTCTCGATACTCATCCAGCTCTGGGCCGTTCTTATCGTAGTTCTCAAGCACGGCGAGGAACTCCGCGCCCTTTGCTCGCATTAGCTTCAGCGCATCGCGGATGCCCGCCTGTTTCTCCCGGGCTACCGTGATCTGGTCGGCCGCGTCGTCCATACAGCCTGCATATCCGTTGAGCAAACCATTCAGGATGTCGCTCCGGTGCCGCTCCGGGACTGTGCGATGAGCTTCGTATTCGAATTTCTTTAGCCGGTCCTCCGCGAAGGTGAGATATAGCTTGATGCGCAGCGACGGCGTGTCGGCGTCGCGGATCTTGCCCGCCTCTTCTTCGCTGAGGTAATCCTTTTGTTGTGGCTGAGCAACCATCGGCCCCGCTGCGGCAACGATCGTCAACATCATGCCTGTGATGACGAGCCTCGTAGGGCGTTGCATCTCGGCTCCTATTCTTTGCCTTTCTTCGACGGCGTGCCCGCGGGCGGCTGGCGCGGGAAGAGTTTGTGAAGCAGGTCTCGGTCGATCTGATCGAGGTCTTCGCGCACGGCGCGAAAGGACGCTTGCTCTTCGCCCGTGAGTCCCACGATCAGGTGGTCCAGACGCCGGAGTGACTCTCGAAGGGAGATCTGTAATTGCTTGAATCCGGCGGAGTGTTTCTCGGCATCGATTCCCGTGCTATCCAGGCCCTTTGCGCATTCCTGTGCTTCGGCCCGATATTGCTCAAGGCCGGCAAGCGCGTCCGCCAGCCGCCCTTCCTTGGTATGGCTTTGAATTTCTCGAAACTCCGCCTCGCCCAACCGCGGCATGAGCTTGGCCTTTTTCACGGGATTCGTTTCCTGCGCGAACCGGGAACGAAGCTCGGCAAGACGATCGTTGGGAGACGCCGAGCCGGCGATCAGCGCGGCAAGCAGGACGAATCCTCCGATCCCGAGCATCCCGCGCAAGCCGTTACCTCCCCTTCTTCCGTACCTCACGGCTTAGCGCCCGCACGCGCGAGGCAGATTCGAAGTACATGTCGCTGTTCTCGTCCTTATTCAATTGCAGGAATCTTTGGTACGCTTCGAGCGCCTGGGCTGGCTGGCCGAGCTTATCGTAACAGGCAGCGCGGATAAACCAACTCTCCGGCGGGAGCTCCTTGCGTTTCGAGAGCAGTTCCAAAGCGTCGAGCGCCTCCGCATAGTGCCGATTGTTGTATTCCGCGAGGACCAGATCGCCGAGCACGTCGTTGGCATTCGGATCCATGCGATATGCGGCGTTGAGTTCGCGCAAGGCATCCGGGTAATTCTTGGCCTCCAGGTAGGCGTGGCCGAGAAGCGCGGGGATATCCTTGTCGCCGGGCGCGATTGCAGCGGCTTTCTGTAATGCCGGCACGGCGTCGGCATACCGCTTTTCCGCGAAATAGATCTGGGACCGCAGCTCGAGCGCGCGCAAGCCTTCGGCCCCCGTGGCAGCCGCGCGGTCGAGTTCGGCAAGCGCCTCGTCGAGTCTGCCCGTGTCCACGAGCGCCCCGGCCCGCTCGACGCGCGCGCTCGCGTCGTTCGGCTGCGCGACCAGGTAAGCGCCCAGTTCCGCTGCTGCCGCCTCGAGCTTCTTTTCTGCAAGCAGGCTCTGCGCCAGCCCAAGACGCGCCTCGGACGCCTCCGGACGCGAAACCAAGGCCGACCGAAACGCCCTTTCGGCCTCCGGTGCTCTCTGCGCGTTTAGCAGCGCGCGGCCGAGCGAAAAGTGGATGTCGAAGTCCCGATGGTCGAGTTTTTCGGCGGCCTCATATCGCTCGATCGCTGCCCCCAGCTTTCCGCTGCGCTCGAGCGCGGCGCCCAGAAGGAACAGCGGGCGCCCCTCCTCGGGCATTAGTTCGACGGCATGTTGCAGCGGCTCGACGGCCGCACCAGGGTCGCTTGCTAGCAGCGTCAATCCGAGATTCAAATACGCCGGCGCCATCTTCGAATCGAGCGAAATGGCCTTTTCGTACTCCGCCTTCGCGTCGGCGGGCCGCTGCATTGCTGTATATGCGTAGCCGAGATCGTAGTGAACGATGGCGTCGTTGGGTTTCTTCGCCAGGTAATCCTGGTATTTTTGGGCGGCCGTAGCGTAGTCCTTCTGATCAACGGCCTCCTGGGCGGCGGCGAGGAGACGGTTCAGCTCCCGAGCGGCTGGGTCGGAGGAGACGTGCTTTCTCGTCACGCCGACGGTCTGCGCGGAGACTGCCTGCAACGCGCCGAGAGGAACGCAGACCGCACAGAGAACGAGCAGCTTCAAGATCATTCTCATACCATGGAAGTATCGCCGCCCGGCTCCTTCCTGTTGGGCGGTGAACTGGAATTCGCGTGATTTGCGCCGTTGCGCGCGTTCAGCACACGCGCCAGGAATTTCCCGGTATGCGACTGTGAGTTCCGGGCCACCTGCTCGGGCGTGCCGACGGCCACGACGCGCCCTCCGGCGTCTCCCCCTTCGGGCCCGAGGTCGATCAACCAGTCGGCTGACTTGATCACATCCAAGTTGTGCTCGATGATCAGCACGGAGGCGCCCCCTTCGATGAGTTTCCGGAACGCGGCCAGCAGCTTCTGAATATCATCGAAATGCAGGCCGGTTGTCGGCTCGTCAAAGATGTACAGGATTCCGCTGTTCTCCTGCCGGGTGAGATGCGCGGCAAGTTTCAGGCGTTGCGCCTCGCCGCCGGAAAGGGTGGTCCCGGACTGCCCGAGCCGCAGGTAGCCCAGCCCGACCTCCTCGAGCACGCGCAGCCGCGCTGTAACCTTGGCCTGTGCGGCAAAGAACGAGAGCGCCTCACGCACGGTCATCTGGAGCACTTCGTGGATGTTCTTGTCCTTGTAACGCACGTCGAGCACACTGCTCTTGTAGCGTGTTCCACGGCACTCTTCGCACACCAGCTCCACGTCGGCCAGAAACCGCATCTCGACCGTGACCGTTCCGTCGCCCTGGCACGCCTCGCATCGCCCGCCCGGAATGTTGAAAGAGAAATGTCCCGCCGTGAAACCCCGCTTGCGCGCCTCGGGCGCGGCAGCGAACACCTCGCGGATCGGGTCGAAAGCCTTGAGGTAGGTGGCCGGGTTCGACCGCGGCGTGCGGCCGATCGGCGATTGGTCGACCATCTCAATCGCCTCCAGCGTCGTCTCGCCCTCGATCCGCTCGCAGTACGCGCGCCAATTTCCGCCCGTTCGCTTGGCTTCGAGCGCCTTATACAGAACGTCGTAGACCAACGTTGACTTGCCCGAGCCCGAAACTCCGGTGATGCCAACGACCAGCCCCAACGGGATCATCACGTCGATTCCTTGCAGGTTGTGGCTGCGCGCGCCGCAAATCTTCAAAAATTGTCCGCGGGTCTTGCGCCGGTGCGACGGCACCGCGATTCGCAGATCCCCTCGCAGATACCGGCCCGTCAGCGATTGCGGATCCGCGAGCAGCGCGTCCCGCGTTCCGGCGAAGATCAAGTTCCCTCCGTGCTCACCCGCCCCGGGACCGAGGTCGAGCACCATGTCGGCGGCCAGGATGGTGTCCGGGTCGTGCTCTACCACGAGCAGCGTGTTCCCCAGGTCCCGCAGCCCTTTCAAGATTTCGATCAGCCGGTTGGTGTCTCGCGGATGCAGGCCGATCGAGGGCTCATCGAGCACGTAGAGCGCGCCGACCAGGCGCGAGCCGAGCGACGTCGCGAGCTGGATGCGCTGTGCCTCTCCGCCGGAGAGCGTCGAAGTCAGCCGGTCCAGCGTGAGATAATCGAGCCCAACCTCGTCGAGGAACCGCAGCCGCTGTTGAATTTCTTCCAGCACCTTTTCGGCGATCACGGTTTCGGCGGCGCTGAGTTGCAGACCATCGAAGAATGGCCGCGCCTCTTTCACTGTCATCTGGCAGATCTCCGTGATCGACCGGCCGGCGACCTTCACCGCGCGTGCCTCCGCTCGCAGCCTCGTCCCCCGGCAATCAGGGCACGTCGCGTAGCCCCGATAGCGGCTCAGAAAAACGCGCACGTGCAGCTTGTATTTCTTCCGCTCGAGCCAGGCGAAAAATCCCTTCACTCCGGGAAAATCCAGTTTCTTGTCGCCCTCGATGATGGCGTCGCGCTGCACTGCCGTGAGCGCGCGGAACGGCACGTCGACGGGAATCCCCTTGGCCCGGGCGTATCGCCGCATCTCGATTGCCAGCGACCGGTACCGCGGCTTGGTCCACGGCTCGATGGCTCCCTCGGCAAGCGATCTTCCTTTGTCCGGCACCACGCGGTCGAGGTCGAAATCGATCGTGTTCCCGAAACCTTGGCATCGCGGGCACGCTCCATACGGATTGTTGAACGAGAATAGGCGCGGCTCGGGCTCCTGATACGACGCTCCGCACTTCTTGCAATCGAACCGCTCGTTGAATATCAGCCGTTCGGGCGCGCGACTTTCAGCCGCGGTCTCGTGGTCCCCTCCCTCGGCCGGCCCTTCGCCGACGAACTCGAGAATGGCCTCGCCGCGTCCTTCCCGGTAGCAGATCTCGATCGAGTCCATCAGCCGGGAGCGGATTTCCGCAGAGAGCACGAGCCTGTCGACGAGCACATACACCGGCCCGGCGAAATCCACATCCAATAGTTCTTCCGGCTCCGAAAACTCAAAGACCCTTCCAAGCTGAAACAGCCGATTGAACCCGCGCTTCCGTAGGTTGACGAGGGTTTGCCGAATGATTTCCGAGCTCTGGCGCGCTGTCTTGCGCGATCGTGCGCCCGGACTTCTTGCAGAGACGCTTGTTCCGCCTTCGGGTCCGAGTCGTAGCTCGTATAGGACGTAGAATCGCCGTCCCTCGGGAAGCGCCAGCACGCGCGCGGCAATTTCATCGAGCGTGTCTTTGCGAACTTCTTCACCGCAGCGCAGGCAGAAGGTGTGGCCCGCGCGCGCGTACAGCAGGCGCAGGTAGTCGTAAATCTCCGTGGCGGTCGCCACGGTGGACCTCGGATTGCGCGTGGAATTTTTTTGCCGTATGGAAATGGCCGGCGCGATTCCCGTGATTTCGTCGACGTCGGGCTTCTCGATGCGCTCGAGGAATTGCCGCGCGTAGGCCGAGAGCGACTCGATGTAGCGCCGTTGCCCCTCGGCGTAGAGCGTATCGAACGCGAGGCTCGACTTGCCCGACCCGGACACGCCGGTCACAACCGTAATCGCGTTGTGAGGGATGGCGAAGTCGATATTCTTAAGGTTGTGTACGCGCGCTCCCTGCACCCGGATTTCTTCCGCTCTACCCGCGATCGCCGCGGACGGTGCGTCCGATGGATCTCGCGGTGCGGCATTTGCGCGAGCGCGCTTCTCTGTAGATTCCCTCGGCATGTGCCTAAACTAAAAATTATACGCCCCTGCATACCCCCGGACAAACTCCCGCTGGCTGCGACGGCTCACCTCCACGGGAATGCATTTGCGGTAGTTCCCAGGGCTCAAATGGTTCGAGGGGGGCTTCGCGACACCGAATCTACGCAATCACTCCGGCCGGGGCAAAAGGCGCCTGGCCCCGCGTCGTCATGGAGGGAGACCGGAAGGGTGGGGAGGGACGGCTAGCGAGGCCTGGCTTCGGCCAACACCGCTCGGTTGCGCTCTAAACGCTCCGCCAAGACAGCGGCAGCAAACCTCGTGCAGAGGGCCATTTCACTCCGCGCCCAGGCGGCAGCCGGAGTGTTGGGAAGGACGGCGTTGCCGAGGGCACTCAAGCCTCGCAGCGCTTTGTAGTATAGGTGCACGGAATGCAGTTTGGGGGCCTTGCTGCCGCTCAGGTCAGGGCAGATCTCTTGCAAAGCCGAGAGACCTGCGAAATCCTGCGAGTGCAACAAAGCAACGGTTTGCCGGGCCATCGAGTCGCTTTCACCGTCGAGCGGCCTCGCCACCGTGCGTAGCAGGCCGGCCCGCCACGAGAGAACGGCGAACTGAACCATCGCCGCCACCGACATCACGAAAATGATAGCTGCGAATAGCATCATCCCGACCCGCCCAAAGTTTGACGCCGTGAACCGCCAGCGCCAATAGGACGGCAGTACTGTCTCCATGACAAAAGGCAATGCTGAATGGGCGTGCACCGAATCGGCGCACTTCGGAAAAGGCCCTAAGAATGGCCTTACAATGACCTACTGTGGGAGCCGCCGCTGGCTTCCCCCAAACGTGGCCCGTTGATGTTAGAGAGCCCCTATTTCAAGCGCGTGATATGGATCGTCCTCGATAGCGTCGGCGTCGGAGGGCTCCCCGATGCCGCCGATTACGGTGACACCGGCCGTGACACGCTCGGCCACGTCGCCGGCGCGCGTCCCCTGGCAATTCCGAATCTCGTGCGACTCGGCCTTGCGAACATCAAGCCGCTCGCTCATCTCACGCCGCCCCCACACCCTGCCGGCAGCTATGGAAAGGGAGTCACCGTCTCGCCGGGAAAGGACACGACCACCGGCCATTGGGAAATGGCCGGCATCTGGCTCGACCGTGCATTTCCCGTTTATCCCCACGGCTTCCCGCACGATCTGATCGAAGAATTCGAGCGCCGGATCGGTCGCCGCACGCTCGGCAATAAGCCCGGTTCCGGGACGGAGATCATCAAAGAACTCGGCGAAGAGCACATGCGCACCGGATTTCCCATCGTGTACACATCCGCCGATAGCGTCTTCCAGATCGCCGCGCACGAGGACGTGGTTCCCGTGCCAGAGCTTTACCGCATGTGCGAGATCGCGCGAAAGCTGCTCGACGGGCCCCACCGCGTCGGACGCGTCATCGCTCGGCCATTTCTCGGTTCGCCCGGAAATTTCCGCCGCACCGAGCGCCGCCATGATTACGCCGTTGATCCGCCGCGCCCCATGCTTCTCGACGTTCTCGCCGATCTCGAAGTTCCGGTCCTGGGCGTGGGCAAGATTCACGATATCTATAACGGCCGTGGGGTAGGGAACTACGTGACGACGAAAAATAACGCCGACGGCATGGCGAAGATTGCGGCCACCCTCGCGCAGCAAGCCCGCGGCCTGATTTTCGCCAATCTTGTCGATTTCGACATGCTCTACGGACACCGTAAGGATGTCGAAGGCTTCGCCTGCTCGCTCGAGGAATTCGACGCCTTATTGGGCCCATTCCTGCTTTCCCTGCGCCGTTCCGATCTGCTGCTGATCACCGCCGACCACGGCTGCGATCCCGATCCTTCGAACCCGACGACGGACCACTCCCGCGAATACGTCCCGATTCTCGCTTATAGCCCGGGCGTCCCGGGCGGCGTCGATCTCGGCGTTCGGGCGACGCTTTCGGACATGGGCCAGACCGTCGCCGAAAACTTCGGCGGTGTGATTCCGCATGGCGCGAGTTTCCTGTCGGAAATTGTGAAGGAATGAAGGGTTCGTCTGCTGCGGCGGGATCGGAAAATTGGTCCACCGAAAGAGGCAAGGAACGCAGCTAGTCGCCTGAGGAACCCTTCGGTGCGTAGTAACCCGTCCTCGTGCGAACCAGCAACTTTCCGAGCCCATGCGGCGGATTCACATCGACGTGCACGGTCCGAAAGGTGCCATCTCGCGCCGTGTTCGTTGGATAGTAGCCGAGCGTATATTGGTTGCGGATTTCGCGCGCCACTTGTTCGCAGACGGGCTTGACTTGGTCGAGGCTTCCCGGGAAGTAGGCCTCGCCCCCCGTGGCCTTCGCAAGCTCCTTGAGCACTTTCTGCGAGTGGCGCACCATCCTCTTTTCGTGCTGGCGATCGTCGTCGCTGAAAACGCCGATCGTATAAATCGCGGCGTTCGATTGCTGCGCTGCGCGGATCGCGTCCTCAAACGTCTTCCGGCTCGCATCGTCGTCCCCGTCGGTGATCACGAGAAGGACTTTCTTGTCCTTGTGCCCCTTCTTCAGATGATCGAGCGATCCGATCACGGCATCGTAAAGTGCCGTGCTGCCGCGAGTGTCGATACGCGAAAGCGCGTCGTTCAGATCCTTCTGATCGCCGGTGAAATCGCCCTCCGTGTCGAGGTAATACTCGTCGTTGAAATTGACCACGAACGCCTCGTCTTGAGGGTTGCTGGTCTGCACGAAGGTCATCGCCGCGGCGTTCACCTGCGCGCGCTTCTCGCGCATGCTGCCGCTGTTGTCGACCACCAGTCCCATGGTCACGGGAATATCGTCGCGCGAGAAAAGGGAAATCTTCTGCTGCGTCTTCTCTTCGAACACGTTGAAGTTGCCCTGCTTCAAATCCGGCACGAAACGCCCGTCTTTGTCAGACACCGTCACGTGCAGCACCACCAGGTCCACGTTCGCCGTGAGCTTATGGTGCTGCGCCGCACCCTGCCCCTCCTGAGCGTAGCCAGGAGGCGGCGGGGGACTGCTCGGCGCAAGCGGTGGCAGCGGGCCCTGCGCGCGCGCACACGGAATGCTCGCGAGCAAGACCACGGAAGCGATGCCTAACAGGAAGGTGCGGGTGCCGTTAAGGAGTCGGCGCAAGGTATCCCGTCTTCGCATAGACGGTGAGGGGCGGCAGTCCCTTGGGCGGACGCAGTTTGACTTTGATCTTCCGCCAGGTGCCGTCGTGATTTCGATTGCTCGGCCTATATCCAAGGACATACTGATTGCGGAGCTCCATGCTTATTTTCGTCGCGATATCCGGGAGTTCATCCAGCCGCTGCACCACGAACATCCGGCCCCCGGTCATCGCCGTAAGATCTTCCAGAAGCGGGGGGCCATTTCGTTCTTCTACCGTCCTGCCGCCGTCGGGGTCGAAGAGCCCTATCGCGTAAATTTGAACATCGGCTTCCCGCACAAATCTCCGGATCTCGCTTTCGCTGTATCTACTATGATTATCGCCTCCATCGGATAGGATGAGCAAAGCTTTCTTTGTGTTGTGTGCTCCTCTCATCTGGCTCAATCCGAGGTAGACGCCGTCGTAGAGCGCCGTCATTCCGTGCGCCGCCGTGTAAAGCAGCCGGTTCTGGAGTTTGTCGATGCTACCCGTGAATCGGGTCACGAGTCGCGCCCGGTCGTTGAAATCGACCAGGAAAAATTCATCCTGCGGGTTGGCCGTCCGGAAGAATTGTACGGCTGCGTTCCGCGACTTCTCGATCTTGTCCGACATGCTCCCGCTCATGTCGAAAATCACGCCGATCGAAACAGGAACGTCTTCGCTCGCAAAATAGACGATCTCCTGCTCCTGGCCGTTTTCGAAAACGCGGAAGTCTTGTCGCTCGAGTCCCGTTACGATGCGGCCCATCGGGTCCGTCACGCTCGCGCCCACGAGCGTCAGGTCGGTTTCCGTCTTGATTACCTTGCCCTTCGTTGCTTGGTGTTGATTGGAGGGACGCGGAGCAACGGGACCCTCGGGAACGCCCTGTGCTTGGGCGGGCGGAACGAGAAGCGAGAAGGGAACCATCCACAGCAGGGCACACAGCGAGATCCTGCGAACCCCCGCAAGCACCCGGTAACAACCTCGCTGCTCGGCGCGGTAGTTCAAAGTTCCCCCCATACGCCCTACCGACGATATTACCACCCCAATAATTCAAAGCAAGCGCCGGACGGTAACTGGTTTTGAACGTGCCCCAGGCGAACCCTTGCCCCGAACGCGGGCGAGCCATGCCTTCACAGTGTCCTGCGGTACCACTGGCCCGGTTCCTGGTCACGGGTCGCTCCGTGCTAGTATCGTGGCGGCGAACCCTAGCGCAATTCCATGACGAATACCTCAGCCCCGACCGTTCTCGCCGTGATTCCGGCGCGCCATGCGTCGTCCCGCCTGCCGGGGAAACCGCTCGTTCCGATCGCGGGCCGGCCCATGATCCAGCGCGTGGTCGAGCGTGTCCGCCGCGCGCAGCTCGTTTCCCGCGTCGTGGTCGCTACGGATGAAGCGGTTATCAAAGATGCCGTGGAAGCCTTCGGCGGCGAAGCGATTCTCACTCGCCGCGACCATCACACCGGCTCCGACCGCGTGGCCGAGGTGGCCGTGCACCTGCGCGCCGACATCTACGTCAACGCGCAGGGCGACGAGCCCTTGATCGACCCCGGCACGGTGGACGCGGTCGTGGCCGCCATGCTGGAAGACGATTCGGTCCAGGTCGCGACGCCGTGCACTCCCATCGCCCATGCCGACGACATCATGGATCCCAACATCGTCAAAGTAGTTCGCGATTTCGATGGGAACGCGCTCTATTTCTCGCGCGCTCCCGTCCCCTGGGTGCGCGACACGGGCACCTCGGTCGCAGCCCGCCACCTCAAGCATCTCGGCCTCTACGCTTTCCGCCGCGACGCTCTCGTGGAGTTTCCCACTCTCCCCCCGGGCGAGCTCGAACGCATCGAACAGCTCGAGCAGCTTCGCTGGCTCGAGAACGGCTTCCGCATTCGCGTGGTCGAAACCGCCTACGACGCTGTCAGCGTCGACGTCCCAGCCGATGTCGAGCGTGTCGAGAAGCTGCTCCGCGAGCGCGGCGAAGCCTGACCTGCACCCGGCCCTGCGCCCCTCGCGCCTCTGCCGAGGATCCGTCCGGGCTCGATCCAAATTCGCGATTTGACACGCGCTCTCTTTCCCACGATAATGCTTCGTACGCCGATTCTCCCGGAGGATGTCGAGCACCTTGCGAACCGGCCCGAAGTATATCTTTGTTACGGGCGGCGTGGTTTCTTCTCTGGGCAAGGGCGTGGCGGCGGCCTCCATGGGCTGCCTGCTCGAAAGCCGCGGCCTCCGGGTCACCCTCCAGAAGTGCGATCCCTACCTCAACATCGACCCCGGCACGATGTCTCCCTATCAGCACGGCGAAGTTTTCGTCACCGACGACGGCGCGGAGACCGATCTCGATCTCGGCCACTACGAGCGCTTCACCTCCGCGCACCTCACGCGCGACCATAACTGGACCACGGGCCGCATCTACGAATCCATCATCGCCAAAGAGCGCCGCGGCGACTTCCTCGGCAAGACCGTGCAGGTGATCCCCCACGTCACCGACGAAATCAAAGCCGCCTTCCGTAAAGTCGCCACCGACGTGGACGTCGTCCTCGTTGAGATCGGAGGCACGGTCGGCGACATCGAATCGCTTCCGTTCCTCGAGGCCATCCGCCAGATGCGCCTCGAGCTTGGCCCGGAGAATGTCGTCTTCACGCACCTCACGCTCGTGCCCTTTATCGCCACGGCCGGAGAGCTGAAGACCAAGCCCACGCAGCACAGCGTCAAAGAGCTCCTCAACATCGGCATTCAGCCCGACATTTTGATCTGCCGCAGCGATCGCCCGCTTGGCGCCGACCTCAAGGCCAAGATTGCCCTGTTCTGCAACGTCGCCGAGTCCTGCGTCATCTCCGCCACGGATGTCGCGAATATCTACGAAGTCCCGATGTCCCTCGCCTCCGAGGGCCTCGACGAGCAGATTCTTCGCCTGCTGCACCTGGACGCCCCGCCGCGCGACCTGAGCGGCTGGCTTGCCATGCTCGAAGCGCTCGAGCACCCGCAGGGCGAGGTGCGCATCGGCGTCGTAGGGAAATACGTACAGCTCGAGGACGCCTACAAGAGCCTCCGCGAAGCGCTGGTCCACGGCGGCCTGGCCAACCGGCAACGCGTGGTCATTGAATGGGTGGAAGCCGAGGACATCGACTCGCCCGCCACCGCCGAGCGCCTCTTGCGTCATGTGGACGGAATTTTGGTGCCCGGCGGCTTCGGCAAGCGCGGCATCGCCGGAATGGTCCATGCAATCACGTACGCGCGCGAGAAAAAGGTTCCGTTCTTCGGTATCTGTCTCGGCATGCAGTGCGCCACCATCGAATTCGCCCGCCAGGTGGCCGGGCTCGACCGCGCCGACTCGACCGAATTCGATCCCTCCACGCCCCATCGCGTGATCTACAAATTGCGCGAGCTTTTGGGCGTTGACGAAATGGGCGGCACGATGCGCCTGGGCGCGTGGCCCTGCAAGCTCGAGCCCGGCTCGTTCGCGCGCCAGGCCTACGGCCAGGCCGAGATTTCGGAGCGCCACCGTCATCGTTACGAATTCAATTGCGAATACGAAGAAAGGCTTACGCGTGCGGGACTCCGCATCACCGGCCGCACCCCGGACGGCGTCTACGTCGAGATCGTCGAGGTCGCGGACCATCCCTGGTTCGTCGGCTGCCAGTTTCATCCCGAATTCAAATCGAAGCCGCTCGCGCCGCATCCGCTTTTCGCGGCGTTTGTCCGCGCCAGCGTGGAAAACCGCCACCGGCTTGCCGAGAGCGGCGCCGAGGGTCTTGCCGTGAGCGGAAGTCGTCCCGAGCACGCCGAGGGAGCCGAAGGACGTCTCAGCCAGTCCGCCGGGACGCGCGCCCGCGCCGCCGAGTCCTCCAGCGATTAGCAGTTCTCGGCGAATGCTGTGGCTCCTCGCATGCCGAAGGCGCAAAACTCGCCCGAGGTTTACCTCGCGGCAAGTGATCGCGCGATCTTCCTGCAGCGCTGCAGCCCTCAACAGGAATTCTGTTCTTAAAGACGGCACGAAAACCGAGAGGGGAGAAAACGGAATGATCGATGGGAGAAATCGGACGACCGGCGTAGCGTTCTGGAAAGCCGCCGCTGCATTGATCGCTATGGTTTTGATTGCGGGTGCGACCTCACGCGCACGCGCCCAGTCAGCAACTCAGGACGAAGTGCTGAAGCTTCAAACGCAGTTTCAGGATGCCGTCGTGGCTGGCAACGTCGACGCCATAGCTCCAATGATGGCGGACGACGCGATATTCATCCATGGCAATGGGGTCATGCAGGGCAAGGCAGAATTTCTTGCCGCCATCAAGAATGGGCAACTGCCTCTCTCCGCCTACGAACTCAAAGAGCCCAGGGTGATTCTCTTCGATGGCGGGGCGATTGTCTCCGGCCTCGAAGATCTCGCCTTTAAACCACGTCCGGGGTCAGCCGCGCCGCCACTCGTAATTCACATGCGGGGCTCGGCAGTTTGGGTACGCGGAGCTGCTGGATGGCATCTGCTTCTCGATCAGGACACGACGCTCGCCGGTCCGCCCGCGGCACATCCGCCTTCCGCCGCGCCGAGCCGATAGCCCCGCGTCCGACGATTGGGAGGCCGTCATCGCGAACGGAGGTTTGCGCTCCCCAAGGTGTTATAGTGCGGCTATGCCGAAGAAAAGCGCGGGCCTTTTGATGTATCGCTTCCGTGACGGCCTCCTGGAAATTCTCCTCGTCCACCTCGGCGGACCTTTCTGGGCGAAGAAGGACAAGGGCGCTTGGTTCCTCCCCAAGGGCGAACTCTCTCCCGGCGAAAATGAACTCTCCGCGGCAAAGCGCGAATTCGAGGAGGAAACCGGCCTCAAGCCCGTCGGGGCATTCCTTCCGCTCGGCGGCGTCACGCACAAGAGCGGCAAGGCCGTCACCGCCTGGGCTTTCGAGGGAGACTGCGACCCGTCCGCGCTGAAGAGCAACACCTTCACGATCGAATGGCCGCCGCGTTCGGGCAAACAGCGCGAATTCCCGGAAATCGATCGCGCCGCCTTCTTCAGCGTCGAAGCGGCGCGAGACAAGATGCACCCCGCCGAATTCGAGTTTGCGAACCGCCTCGCCGCCGCACTCTCGGAGCAGAGCCACGAGTCCTCCCGGCCGGGGGACCAGCGCAAGTACAGCTAGTTCTAGTCCTGTACTTTTCCGCTTTTATCCTGCACCTTTTCTGTACCTCCGCATCTCCTTTTTTCTGCTAGCGTCGGAGTGGCACGATGACGAAGCACCACAACCCGACGAGGCAGCACAAACCGGCCGGCAAAGAATGCGGGCGATTCCAATACTCCTCCCGGCCCTACCATCCACAACTCGCGGGCCGTGAGTCACCGTCTCTAATCGACACTCCGGCGATTAGAATCCAGTTGAACTCGTTGAAAACAAAGCAAAACGTTTTTTCTAATCGACACTCCTCCAGGGGCAAGAATTTGCACGAAATTGCAGCACATCGCACGCGAATCCGCACCCTTCACCTCTCGAAAGCAGCTGCGGGGCAGCTAGGGCCTGTGGCGAGCTCAGACGAACCGTCGGCGCCCCGCCTGCCCCAAGCGTCGAAGGCCCTTCTCACAGCGAGAGGGAAGTCGAGCGGAGCGACGAACGCGGGCCGACCCACTCAGCTGCGACTCGGCTCCAGCTTCGAGAAATCTTTGCGTTTTGCGGCCGCGCTCCATAGAATAGGGAGTCTTTTTCAGAGATGACGTCGCCGAATCAAACCCAATCGTCTCGCGGGCTCTACCGCTTCGCTGTCCTGACGTCGTGGTGCACAATCTTGCTTCTCGTGGCTGGCGCGCTCGTTACGAACAACTTCGCGGGCGACTCCGTTCCCGATTGGCCCCTCGCTTATGGACGGCTCATTCCTCCCTTCGTCGGCGGCATTCGGTTCGAGTACTCTCATCGCGTCATCGCAGGCGTCGTGGCGATTCTCACTTTCATCCTGGCCATCTGGGTTATACGCGCCGAGCGCAGACCTGTGGCGCGCCATCTTGCCTGGTCGGCGTTCGCACTCGTCATCGCGCAGGCGGCCCTTGGTGGTTTCCGAGTGCTTGAAGGCAACCCCGAACTCTCCGCCACCGCGCATGCAACCATCGCGCAGATCTTCTTCATCATGCTGGTGGGACTCTCGATCTATCTGAGTCCCTGGTGGCAGAGCGAACACGCGCAGCTCGACGATTCCGGCGCGCCGCCCGTAAGATATCTCACCGTGTGGACGACCGCTGCGATCTTGGGGCAGATTCTTCTGGGCGCGGCGTTCCGCCACGGGGCGCTGGGCATCGCGCCGCACCTGGTTGGCGCCGGTGTGGTCACGGCCCTGGTGGTTTGGACGGGCCGCACGGTGAAGAATCGTTTCCGCGAGAGCCGCGATCTTCGCCGCGGCGTCATCTTTCTTCACTCGTTTTTCGGCACTCAATTTTTGCTTGGCCTTGCAGCCTGGTGGGCGATGACGCACGCATGGACCGCTGTGCAGCCCACGTCGCTATACGTTGTCCTGACGGTCGCCCACGTCCTCGGCGGCGCGCTGACGTTGGCCTCATCCGTCCTTTTGACCATGTATTGCTTCCGCCTGATTCGCCCGGCTGCGGTCGCCGCCGGTTCCGAGTCCAAGAGTTCGCCTCAACGGGCTGGAGTGTAGAGATATGAGTGAAATCCGCGCCGACGCGGTCTCCATTCTCGAAAAGCCGTGGGCCTATGTCGTCCTCACCAAGCCGGACGTAACGTTTCTGGTGGTCATCACCACTGTTGCCGGTTTCTACCTCGGTTCCGTCGGTCCCGTCGAATGGCTGCCGCTGTTGCACACGCTTTGCGGCACCCTGCTGGTCGCCGCGGGCACGGCCGCGCTCAACCAGCACATCGAGCGCGATCTCGATTCCGTCATGCGCCGCACGGCGTCGCGTCCTCTGCCAGCCGAGCAGCTGCAGCCGCGCGAGGTGCTGTTGTTCGGCGTCGCCACGATTGCTTTCGGCGCCACGTGGCTGGCCCTGGCCGTCAATGCGCTCTCCGCACTTTTGGCCCTGGCCACCACCGTGCTCTATCTCGGCGCCTATACACCGCTCAAAACTCGAACGATTTATTCGACTGCCATCGGCGCCGTCCCCGGAGCGCTTCCTCCGTTGATTGGCTGGGCGGCCGCGCGCGGCTCACTCTCCCTGGGAGCCTGGGTGCTCTTCGGCATTCTCTTCTTTTGGCAGTTCCCGCATTTCATGGCCATCGCCTGGATGTACCGAGAAGACTACGCCCGCGCCGGTGTCCGCATGCTTCCGGTGGTGGATCGGAAGGGTGACTCCACGTTCCGGGTGGTTGTCTGCACCTCGGCCATTCTGGTGTGGGTGAGCGCGCTGCCGTCTGTGATCGGCATGGCGGGAATGAATTACTTTTTCGGCGCGCTCATTCTCGGGATGCTGCTGCTTCAGGTGGGGCTGTGGGCGAACCGCCGCCGCACCAACGCCAGCGCGAAATGGCTGATGCACGCCACCGTGGCATACATCCCGCTCCTTTTGGTGTGGTTGATCTTCGATAGGCTCGCCCAATGATCGAGTGAAGTCTTTTTACGCCGACTGCGCTGCCGCGCTGAAATCTCCGGCATAGACTCGATGAAAACAATTCCGATCTCATCGCTTCCGGCGCTCAATGCCACGCTGAACGCCATTTGCACCGTCTTGCTGGTCGCCGGATATTCCTGCGTTCGCCGAGGAAAGATCTTCGCGCACAAGGCGTGCATGCTGAGCGCGTTCGCTTGCTCGGGAGTGTTTCTCGGTTCGTATCTCTACTTCCACTTTCACGCCGGAATCATTCGCTTCGGCGGCCACGGCTGGATTCGCCCCGTCTATTTCGCTTTGCTGATCTCGCACACGATTCTCGCCGCTGCCATCGTCCCGCTGATCCTGATCACGCTCACGCGCGCGTTTCGCCGGCGCTTCGAACGCCACCGCGCCATTGCTCGCTGGACGCTCCCGCTATGGCTCTACGTCTCGGTCACAGGCGTGGTCATCTACTGGCTTCTCTATCGCGCCTACACGCCGATTGGCGCGCCGGTTTCATCGGTTTTCCACTCTGCGATCGCGCGCAATTTCCTTCATTCCGCCGTATGGTTCCTTTCCACGCGCAGTTTTCTCGGAACGTGACGCTTGCAAAGCCGCGCACCGCTGTGCTACATGATGCGGCAAACCAACGTAACCTGTTGCATAACACCGCAGTCCATACGCTGAGAAATCGAGGGCGGAGAAAGCCCCACGGAGGCCCGATGGCTAGAAGATCCAAGCAATCGAAACGAACGAGCAGCGCCATGCCGATGAATCGCCGCAGTTTCATGGGAACACTGGCCGCGGCCGCGGGCACGGGAGCTATTGCCGGCGGCTTGTCCCTCGCGCCACGAGCGGACGCGGAGACCGTCCATTTTCCGCCGGCCTCCTACCTGGGCGGCGCCGGCCCCTTCCGCAGTGAATGCGACATCCGCGACTGCGACATCGAGGGCGAAATTCCATCGAACATCGACGGCGCGTTCTATCGCGTGGGCCCCGACTGGCAATATCCGGCTCCCAAGGGCATCCCGTTTGACGGGGAAGGGCACGTCGCCATGTTCCGCATCGCCGACGGGCATGTCGACTTCAAATGCCGCTACGTTCGCACGCAGCGCTACAAGGCCCAGGCGGCGGCGCGCAGGAGGCTGTTCAACGTTTACCGCAATCCTTTCATGGACGATCCCAGCGTCAAGGGAGTCAGCCGCGGCACGGCCAACACGCACATCGTCTACTACAACGGCAAAATGCTCGCCCTCAAGGAGGATAGCCCGCCGGTGACGATGGATCCTCTCACGCTCGAAACCATGGACGACTATTACACCTTCGGCGGGGACCTCAAGAGCCTGACTCACACTGCCCATCCCAAATTCGACTTCGCCACCGGCGAAATTGTCTCCTTCGGTTACGAAGCTAAGGGGCTTGATACGGACGACGTGTACGTGTTCTCAGCAGACGCCAAGGGCCATATCACGTGGCAGACCTGGATCAAAGTTCCATACGTCGGGATGCTCCATGATTTTGCGGTCTCGGAAAAATACGTCGCATTCCTCTGCCTCCCCATGGCCACCAACGTACAACGCATGAAGGAGGGCTACGTCCACTTCGCCTGGGATTCCACGCTGCCGACGTGGTTCGGCGTTCTCGAGCGCGGCGGCGACGGCAAGGACCTGCGTTGGTTCAAGGGACCGGAACGCTGCGCCACACACGTAATGGGCGCCTTCTCTGACGGCAATACGCTGTACGTCGACATGGACATGGCTCTGAAAAATCAATTTCCCTTCTTCCCCAATCTCCATGGCGAGCCGTTCGATCCGAAAGCGGCGGCGGGATACCTTACGCGCCTCTCGGTCGACCTCTCGAAGAAGAATATTTCGGAATACAACATGGAGCGGCTCTATCCCCAGACCGGCGCCTTACCTCGCCAGGACGATCGCTATCAAACCAAGCCTTATCGCATCGGCTTCATGCCGACTAGTGACCCGTCGAAGCCGCTGAATGCCAAGCTCGGCAACTTGCCCTTCCGCCCGACGAATTCGTATACCCGTTTCGATCATGCGACGCGCACCACGTCCGAGTTCTGGATTGGTGACGATTCCAGTTTGCAGGAGTGTTGTTTCGTTCCGCGCAGCAAGGACGCCGCGGAAGGCGACGGCTACCTGGTCGGCGTAGCGAATCGCTTGCTCGAAGGCGGGCGCTCGGATCTTATCGTCGTAGACACGCTGCACATGGAAGACGGCCCCATTGCCACTGTCCACCTGCCGTTTCGTATTTATAGCCAGGTGCACGGCTGGTGGGTGCCCGGCGACGTGCTCAAGACCTAAGATGCAGACTCGCTCAAGCGCATTCACGCACAGTTAGGGGGGCTTCCGACGCCACGGCTCGTT
>DATLWP010000402.1:0-22728 GCA_035576265.1 Candidatus Polarisedimenticolia bacterium | reverse complement strand
AGTCGCTGGGACTCATCTGAGCTGGCCGTGGCCGCCAGCTTGACGCTCACGCATCCGACGTCTAGGCCAATGCGGATTCCCAAGTGAATTCCTCCACAACCGAAATTCCCAGGGTATGGCCACCTTCTAGCCCATCCGTTATCCAGGAGCGGTGAGCATTATCACAGCTACGTGTGAGACGCGTCAACAGTCCCCACTTGCCAACCAGGGCGGGCCGATCGTCGAACAATCCGCACTCGCGGGTTCCCGCCGTCCGCCCCGCGACGACTCGCGCGTGCCGAGCTTCCGGACCTCTAGCGCTTTCGGCGCTAGACCTGCTTCTGGATTCGATTCCGATCGGACAGAAGAAAACCCGAATTCCGATCGCGGATGGGCCCGGACTTAGGAGGTGTTGGTGAACTCTTGGTAGCGGTACCGGGAATCGAACCCGGGTTTCCAGATTGAGAATCTGGCGTCCTAACCCCTAGACGATACCGCCAAATCGTGCGGGACCTTCGCGACGAAGCTGTGTAATTTTCGCACGCCTAAATCGCCCTTGCAAGCACGCCCTCGTCGCGCTCATCGACCTGGCGATTCGCGTTACAATGCCGTCATCACGGAATTCGGCAACGCCAAACCCAGGGAGCAATTTCGGCAGCGAATCCCTGAGACGCGACATTCGACGTGGCACCAAGGACTGTCTTTGATATTCAGATCTTAACGATCACTCGACTCTTCGCCGAATTCATGCCTCATCCGACGCGAACCAGACTGCGCCTCGCAAAGGGACCGGAAATCGGATGAGTTGCATCGTAGGGCCGTTTCGGGAAAGCTCGGTAATCGATCTCCGTTGTAGGAGGATCGCCATAAAATCACAATGCCTCGTTGTGATCGGTTTGCTCGCGGCTGCGTGCACGACAACGATGCCCGCTCTCGCACAGGACGTAACCACGGAAACCGTTGAGGGCATCACGCATTTCAATCGCGTCGGAACCACCGTCGCCTGCTCGGGCGCCATCAAAGCCGAGGCCGTGCCCGAAATCAAGAAGATGGGCTTCGCGTCGATCATCAACCTGCGGCAGGCGGACGAACCCGGCGCGAATGTCGAAGCCGAAGCCGCTGCGGCGAAAGCGGCCGGAATTCGTTACTTCCACGTCCCCTTCAACGCCGCCGCGCCCGATCCCGCCTCGGCCGACAAATTTCTTGACGCGATCACCGAGAAAGGCAGCGAGCCGGCGTTCATTCACTGCGGCGGCGGTGGCCGCGCGGCCACCATGTGGTTTATTAAGCGCCTCGTAGTCGATCGCTGGGCCGTTGAACGCGCCGCCAAGGAAGCAACAGACCTGGGCATGACCAGCCCGACCCTCCAGCAATTCGCCATCGACTATGCCCGGTCGCACAAGCGCTAGAAGCGGGCCGCCCGTCCCGCTCGGTGCATCGATCCGCTCCGCGTATGCCCGTTTCGACAAAGTCACCCAATCGACCTCAAGTTTTCGTTTTGGTCAAACCTGCTCGCGATTTCCCCCTAGCTTAATGAAATGCGAGACGATATGATGCTCGTCAGATAGGGCCAATGTCGCGACCGAAGCAGATTTGGTTTCGTAGGCTCCGCTTGCTGCTCGCCATCATCCTTGTGATGGCCGTACTCTACGTGTCTATAGCGCCGGCGTTGGATCTGGCGCCTTCTGCTTTACGCGCATTGATGGCGGCGCTCGTCGTTTTGTCTTGCCTCCGTCTTTCGCTTGATCGAGTCGCCGGCAGTTCGTCAATCGCCCTCCTGAGATATGGCATTGCTGACTGGCGCCACGGCCAATGTGCCCTTGACGCTCGGACAAGCGAGCTGATCGATCTGCACTGCACCCGCCTCTGCTAGCGCTTTAACCGATTCGACGATTCTTCAACCGTAGCTTCATCGCTCAGTTCTGCGTTTTCCAAGCGACACAGAGAGGAATTGATGCTGGCATTGAACCCCCACAAACGGGTGGCGGATTTTTTCGATCGCCTGGCGCGGTCCCCAGAACGGATCTTGTTCCTTGACTACGATGGAACGATTGCGCCTTTCCATCCCGATCCGGGCAAGGCCCTTGTGTATCCGCAAATCAGCGAGCTGCTCCAAAGACTTGTCACGGCTACGAACACGCGGCTGATCTTCGTGACGGGCCGTCGAGCCCGGAACCTGCGGCGCGTCGTTTCGCTCCGGCCTGCTCCAGAAATCTGGGGCACTCACGGCACCGAGCGGTTGCGACCCGACGGCGACTACGAACAGTTGCCCATCAACCTCTCCCAACTGCGATCCCTGGCATTTGTGAAGGCCCGGCTCAGGACGATACGTATCCAGTGCCTGCTGGAACAGAAGCCCGGCTCCGTGGCATTGCACTGGCGCGGATTGTCGCCCAGCGTGGCCCGAAGAGATTCGCAGGCGGTTCTCGGGGCCTTGGCCGGTGAACTGGAACACAGCGGATTGCGGCTCGTGCAGTTTGACGGAGGGATCGAGCTTCGAGTGGCAACATATACGAAAGCCACGGCGGTCCTTCGCACATTCGAAGAGGCAACCCAGAAAAACAGTGTGGCCGCCTATTTAGGCGACGACGAGCCTGACGAAGATGCGTTTGGTGCTCTGCGCACTCAGGATTTGGGAGTATTGGTGCGCCAAGAGTTCCGCAAAACGGCGGCAGACCTATGGGTTAGACCTCCGGAAGAAGTGCATACGTTCCTTGATACGTGGCTCTCGACGTGCTCTGGCAGCCGATGACCGCGCGAATGATTTGCTGTAGGAGCGCAGCCTCACCATGCATGTTGGCTGGCGACAGGGTTGAATGGGGCGCCTCGCATCAAGCGGCGGCCGGTCGGATCTACTTTGCGCGCGGAGTGATCCGCCTGGCGCCCAGCTCCGTTTGAGACGCGCCGTACAAGAGCAATACCGGTACGAAAGGAGTGCATGTGATGTCTCCCATCGGCGCAACCAAGCGGCGTGTCCTCAACCTCCTTTTCTTACCCACCACCGTGGCTTCGCTCGCTGCAGCCGTTCCCGTTGCCGCTTCCGCCAAGCCAGATGTGAGCACGACCGGCCAACCAGCCGCCGAGACCCTTCCTGTCTCAGCCGAAAAGTTTTCACCGTCGTTTCTGGGCATGTACCGAAAATCAATGGTGATCGAAAGTCAGATCATAAAGTACTCCCGCAAGTACCACGTGGACCCCGCATTGGCTCGCGCCGTGTGCATGTACGAGTCCGGCGGTAACGCCCACCTCACATCGCCCGCTGGCGCGCGAGGTTATTTTCAACTCATGCCCGCCACCTTCCGCGCGTTGCGCGTGCGCACAAACATCGAGGCCGGTGTGAAATATCTCGGCCAGCTGGTCCGGCGCTTCGATCGTGAAGATTACGTGCTGGCTGCCTACAACGGCGGGCCCACGCGGGTTGCTCGTGGTCGCGTGATGCCGCTCGAAACGCGGCAATACGTCATGGGTGTTCGGATCTACAGATCAATTCTGAAGGAGTACGGGCGATCGGTCAGGAAAAACGCCCACGGGCTGCGGATTGAAACTGTCCGCCGCGGAGAAGACTGGTGGCGGCTCTCACGACGAATGAAACTGCCGCTGGTGCAATTGCGGACCTACAACCCCTTCTTGGCCACACGCACTCTCAAACCTGGCTATCGAGTCGTTTATCCCGTCGAGCCTAGGAAACATTTCCTGAAAGGCGACGGTGAGAGCACACTGCGCTACCGGGTGCGTCTCGGTGACAATCCCATGAATCTGGCGGCCGTTCTGGGGGTAGATCTGGACGCTCTCCGCGAGGCAAATGGGCTGGAGCCACTTCAGCCGGTGTCGCCGGGCACGGTCCTGGAAATTCCGCTCGACGCGTCCGCCGAATATAGAACGTACCGTGTAACCGTTCGCGACAACCTTCGGGCAATCGCCCAACGAATGCGCGTGGACCCTTGGTCGATCGTCCGAGACAACCTCTTATGGAATCAGCAGGTGCGGCCCGGCATGGTACTGCGCATTCGCGTGGCTCCGCCTCGTCCCAGGTACGTAATCTACCGGGTCCGACGCGGTGACAACCTCATCTCGATCGCGCGGCGCTATCACACAACTGTCCGCGCCATTCAACGCGCTAACTCGATGGGCCGGCGGACTCGCATTCGTATCGGCCACCGAATCCGCGTCCCCGCGAGATAGTATGCCGTGATTTTGATTTCACTCACGGCATCCAATCGCGGTATGTAGGCACGCACCCGCCGAATCGCCGGCTTCCGTCGGAGAGATTATTCGCGGCTGCGCAGTTTCGACATCAGCCGCAGGATTTCTAAATAGAGCCAGATCAGCGTCACCATCAGGCCGAAAGCGCCGTACCACTCCATATATTTGGGGGCTCCGGCGCGGACGCCGCTCTCGATGAAATCGAAATCGAGCACCAGGTTCAGCGCTGCGATGATCACCACGAAAACGCTGAAGCCGATCCCGATGGCTCCGCTGCCGTTGACGGCGGTGAAATGCACGCCGAAGAAGCCAAGTATCATCTCCACAATGTAGAAAAGCAGGATCCCGCCCGTCGCCGCCACGACGCCCAAGCGAAACTTCTCGGTGACGCGAATCAGACCGGAGTGATACGCGAGCAGCAATACCACGAGTGTGCCAAACGTGAGGCTCACGGATTGAATAGCGATCCCGGGAAACCGCACTTCCAGGATTGCCGACACGCTGCCCAGCACGAGTCCCTCCAGCAAGGCATAGATCGGCGCGGTGACCGGCGCCCACGTTTTCTTGAACACGGTGATGATTGCGAAGATCAATCCGCCGATCAGCCCGATCAGCGCCAGCGGACCGACGGCCGCAGCGGAGTGCGAATCAAGAAAGAGGTTCCATGTCCAGGCCGCTGTAGCCACCGTGCAGATCAGCAGCACGCCCGTCTTATTGACGGTTCCTTTCAGGGTCATGGCCTCGCCGAAGGCAGCGTGTTCGCCTTGGAATACCCGGTCGTTCAAAGCTGGATTCGAGGTTCTCATCAATTGAGCCACGCGATTTCTCCTTCAATCGTTCGCTCGTTGCAGCAATTTTCAGTATAGCGTTTTTGCTAGCCCGGATTGAGCGCATTCGGCTGCACACTGTGTGTTTTCGACACTCGCACCGTGTCCTTCGCGATGGACGCGTGCCACCCATCGCGCTTTACCTATCCATGGCATCGCCGTATCCTGTTGCAGCTCAAAACGGAGAAAATCTTGGCGAACGATCGCACTCGAGCGAAACGCTGGTACACGACTCTGTGGATGCAAGTTCTTCTCGCCATGGTTCTGGGGATCGTGCTGGGCCGCTTCGATCCCCGGCTAGGTACGCGCATGGAGCCGCTCGGAGACGCCTTCATCAAAGCGATCCGCATGCTGATCGCGCCCATTATCTTTTGCACCGTCGTTCACGGAATCGCGCGCATGGTCAACGTAGCGCGGGTCGGCCGCGTCGCTCTCAAAGCGATCGTCTATTTCGAGGTTTTGACCACGATCGCGCTGGTAATCGGACTCACCGCTGTCAATCTCTGGCGGCCCGGGCGCGGCATGAATGTCGATCTGGCGCAGGTCGACGCGTCCGCCGTGCAGCCCTATCTGGTGCACGCGCACAACGGCGGAATCACGCAGTTTCTTACCAACATCATCCCCGGAACGTTCGTCGGAGCCTTCACCGACGGAAACGTTCTCCAGATCTTGCTCATTTCCGTGCTCTGTGCCTTTGCGCTCACCCACGTGGGAGAACGCGGCAAACCGGTCGTCGATTTCATCGAAGCCGCGTCGCGAATGCTGTTTTCGGTTGTCGGGATCGTGATGTGGGCGGCGCCTCTCGGCGCGTTTGGCGCCATCGCCTTCACGGTCGGCAAATTCGGCACCGGCTCGCTGGTCTCGCTGGGCAAGCTGCTCGGAGGCTTCTATATCACCTGCCTCATCTTCGTGTTCGGAGTCTTGTGGCCCATCGCGCATTGGTGCGGCTTCAGCATTTTCAAGCTGATCCGCTACATTCGCGAGGAACTCCTGATCGTCCTGGCGACGACCTCCTCCGAAACGGTTCTGCCCCAATTGATGGAGAAGCTGGAGGGTCTTGGTTGCGAGGAAACCATCGTTGGCCTGGTGATCCCGACTGGCTATTCCTTCAATCTGGACGGCACATGCCTCTACCTTGCCACCACGGCTGTCTTCCTGGCGCAGGCCACCAACACACACTTGGGCCTTTGGCAGCAGCTCGGGCTTCTCGCAGTCTTGCTATTGTCGTCGAAAGGGGCGGCGGGAGTGGCCGGGGCGGCCTTCGTTGTTCTGGCGGCGACCATTGCTTCGACGGGGACGATTCCGCTGGCAAGCGTCGCGCTGGTTCTCGGAATTCACCGGCTCATGTCGGAGGGCTTGACCCCAACCAACGTGATCGGCAACGCAGTCGCCACCATTGTGGTTGCAAAATGGGAGCGCGCGTTGGATGAAGGGCGGCTCCGTGCTGTTCTCGAAGGCAGGCCCGAAGCCGCGCCTCAGGGCTAGATTTTCGCCGTCGCCTTCGCCGCCGAGTTGAGGATTGTTTCCAGACGGTCCAGAACCTGCATCGCGGTGAAACACTGGCCGACGCTGGCGTTCGGCTCGCGCTTTTCCCTGATCGCCGCAAAGAATTCGCGATCCTGAAGCTCGATGCCGTTCATGGAGACATCCACCTTGGACACGTCGATCGGCTTCTGCTCTCCATCAATCAGATCGTCGTAGCGCGCAATGTACGTGCCGTTGTCGCAAATGTATCGGAAGAACGTGCCCAGCGGCCCCTTATTGTTGAACGAGAGCGACAGCGTGCAGATCGCTCCGGACGGCACCTTCATCACGATCCCCATGTCCATGGCGATCTTCAAATCAGGATGCATCGGACCTTGCACCGCATAACAGTCGGAGACCAGTTCGCCGGTCTGATATTGGAACAAATCCACCGTGTGGCAGGCGTGGTGCCACAGCAGATGATCGGTCCAGCTTCTGGGCTTGCCGGCCGCGTTCATGTTCGTGCGCCGAAAGAAATAGGTCTGCACGTTCATCTGCTGGACCTTGAGCTCACCGGCTTCGATCTTCTTGTGGACGTACTGATGACTCGGGTTGAAACGCCGCGTGTGTCCGCCCATGCAGACCAGGCCCGTTTCTTTCTGCACCTTGACGAGCCGCTCCGAATCCGCCAGAGAATCCGCGATCGGAATCTCGATGTGCACGTGTTTGCCCGCGCGCATGCACTGCTCGCCTTGTTTCGCGTGCATCGGCGTAGGCGTCGCGAGGATCATCGCTTCGAGGCCGGGTTGCTTCAAGCTCTCGGCCAGGTCGCAGGTCCAATGAGGTATCTTGAACCGCTTCGCCACTTCTTCCGTGGGTCCGGCGTGCCCACCCGCCAGCGTGATTACCTCTACGTCCGGAATGTTGGCCAGGGCCTCCAGATGCTTCACGCCGAATGCGCCTTGTCCCGCAACGCCGACTTTCATGTTGTCTCCCTCGCTTCAAATTTTCAGTTGAGTTTCTCAGAACCCGGCTTGGGGCCGAAAACGCCGCGACGCTCGCCACCCGGTGCGAGTTACTGAGGCACGCCTGCTCGTTAACCTTTTGATTTGGCTTCGGCGGCGCGCAGCTTGCGCAATTCGGCGTGCATCCGGATCACAGCCATCCACATGCCCAGCGGATGCGCACCTGCCTCCACGAGCGGGTGGACCTGCCCGTCCCTGAACTTCTCGATATCGTCGTCCTGGAGGGTTTCCAGCACCTTCGCTTCCTTGGGCGTCATGCCGTATTCCTTCGCCACCGACGGATAATCTTTCAGCAGCCGCAGCCGCAGGTCACGATCGAACCGGCTGTCGTAGAGCACCTTGTTCAGCTTATACGCCGCCGGAGAGGGATGCTTGTAGAACTCATGCGCGCCCGTAAACTCGTACTTGGCCGGCGCCTGGGCCGCTTCCTTGGAGGTCTTTCCGGTCCTCTTGTCCGGCAGGAAACGCATCACGGCGTGGCCGTGATGCCACGTCGGTTGATACGTGATCAGTTCGCCCGGCTGATTTCCGATCGCGCCGAACAGAATCATCCACGACAGCATTTCCGTGTTGCCGACCTCATCCAGCTGCTCGTTGGTCAGGCTGAGGAGCGCTTCGTGATTTCCCTTCTCCATTTGCGCGATGGCCCAGTAATCGAAATCGTAAGCCGGCTTCGGATACTTCCAAGTGCCGGGATAGTGCGACATCCCTCCGCTCGCAATGATCGCGACTCGCTCTGGGCGGTTCGCGATCACCTTCGCGATCGCCTTTCCTAGCGCCTCGCAGCGCCGCGCCGTCGGCAGGGGCGGCAAGTAAGCATTGACGAAAATTGGAACGACGGGAATGGATCTCTTTTCGATCACCCATTCGTATACGGCCGCGAACGCATGTCCCAGCACCGCATCCTGCGAGTAGCCCAGGTCGAAGCCCGCGGCCATCAGCCTTTCCAACAAGTCTTCGGCCAGGCCCTGGTGGATCGGCATTTCATATTTTCGGCCGGCAAATTCAGAGTGCGAATACTCTCCCGACAGGATGGCGAACGTAGGCACGGAGCTGAGAAAAAACGTCTCGAGATGGTCGCTGCCGATCACGATGGCGGCATCGGGCTTGACGTCGTCCAAGTCCTTACCGATCAGCCGCATCGCGGCAATGTCCGCATCAAGCTGCGCGGGGTCCTCGGTCGGAGGTCGATCAAAAAGCTGTGGGGCATGGACGGTTGCCATCGCTGCCACGATCTTTCCCATGTATGGTTCCTCGTTTCCCTAAGAAGACGCCTGTAGCAACGGCGTTCGTCCCCCATCCAAGAATTTCACGTCAAATGATTGGAGAGCGAAGCTGTTGTTTTTGATTGTGCGAAAATCGCCAGACTTCGTCAAGCGAAACCATTTCTTCCGTGGTGCGCCGCTTCACGTCGTCTGTGGATCCGGTTTTCCTGGGTCGACCCCAAGTTCTTTGATCGCCTTTTGAACTAGCGAAGCCTGGATCTTCCCCTCTTGCAGTAACTCATGGAGAGTCGCCAGAGTGATGAACCGCGCGTCTACCTCGAAAAAGTCGCGCAGCGAAGCACGGCTCTCGCTCCGGCCGAATCCGTCCGTGCCCAGAGAGGCGAGCCGCCTCGGCATCCATTTGCTGACGAGATTCGGCAGCGCCTTCAAATAGTCCGTGGCCGCCACGAAAACACCTGGCGCGTCGGCGAGGCATTGCGAAAGATAAGGCACGCGCGGTTTTTCGCCGGGATGCAGCAGATTCCAGCGCTCCGCCTCCAATCCGTCGAAGTAAAGTGCCTTGTAGCTGGTGACGCTCCAGACGTCGGCAGCCACTCCGTACTTCTCTTCCAGAATTTCCTGCGCGCGCAGCACCTCTCGAAGGATCGCCCCGCTCCCGAAAAGCTGCGCGCGAAGCTTCGACTTTCCGTTGCTGGCGGCCTTGAACCGGTACATCCCCTTCAAAATGCCTTCTCGCGCCCCGGATGGCATCGGCGGCATCGCGTACGGCTCATTCATCACCGTGATGTAGTAGAAGACGCTCTCGCCCTTGTTGTACATCCGATCGATGCCTTCTTCGATGATCACGGCGACTTCATACGCGAACGCGGGATCGTAGGCTTGCAGCGTCGGGATGGGAAGCGCCAGCACGTGGCTGTTGCCGTCCTGGTGCTGCAGACCTTCCCCGGCCAGCGTCGTGCGCCCGGCCGTTCCCCCCAGAAGGAACCCGCGGCACCGCGTGTCGGCTGCGGCCCAGATCAAATCGAATACACGCTGCAACCCGAACATCGAATAGAAGATGAAAAACGGAATCGTGTTGATTCCATGAGTGGCGTAAGCCGAGCCTGCGGCAATGAAAGAGGAAATCGAGCCGGCCTCTGTAATCCCCTCTTCCAATATCTGCCCGTCCTTCGCCTCCTTGTAGTAGAGCAACGTGTTGATATCGACTGGTTCGTAAAGCTGTCCCTGGCTGCTGTAGATTCCCACCAGCCGGAACAAAGACTCCATGCCGAACGTGCGCGCCTCATCCGGAACGATGGGGACGATCAGCTTGCCGATTTCGGCGTCGCGCAGCATTTTGCGCAGCATCGCGACGAAGGCCATCGTCGTCGACACTTCCCGTCCCTCGCTTCCCGCCAAGAACTCTTCAAACAGCTCCCGGCGTTGGCCTACGAGCGGTGTCGACCGGACGCGCCGCCGCGGCAAGTAGCCGCCGAGTTTTTCGCGGCAAGCGCGGAGGTATTGAATCTCGGCGCTATCTTCCGGCGGCCGATAGAATGGCACCTCGTGAATTTGATCCTCGCGGATGGAAAGACCGAAACGCTCGCCGAACTTCCGCAGTGTGTCTTCATCCACCTTCTTCTGCTGGTGCGTGACGTTCCGCCCTTCGCCGGCTTCGCCCAGCCCGTAACCCTTGATCGTCCGCGCTAGGATGACCGTCGGCGATCCCTTGTGTTCCACCGCCGCCTTGTACGCCGCATAGACCTTCTTCGGATCGTGCCCGCCCTGGCGCAGCGTGCGCAGCTTTTCGTCGGGAATGTCCTCGACCATCTTCAGCACCCGCGGATCAGGCCCGAAAACGTGCTCCCGGACGTAGGCGCCCGATTCGGTAACGGCCTTCTGATACTCGCCGTCCACGTGTTCGCCCAGGCGCTTCACGAGCAGTCCATTCACATCCCGCTCGAACAGCGGATCCCAGTCCGACCCGAAAATCACCTTGATGACGTTCCAGCCCGCCCCGCGAAACGCCGCTTCCAGCTCCTGAATGATATTTCCGTTGCCGCGCACCGGTCCGTCGAGCCGCTGCAGGTTGCAGTTGACGACAAAGATCAGGTTGTCCAGCTTTTCCCGAGAGGCCAGCGTGATGGCCCCCAGAGCTTCCGGCTCGTCCGTCTCGCCGTCGCCCAGAAACGCCCATACTTTTGCGTCCGTGACCGGCTTGAGTCCTCTGTCTTCGAGATAGCGGTTAAATCGGGCCTGATAGATCGCCATGATGGGGCTCAGGCCCATCGACACCGACGGGAATTCCCAGAAATCCGGCATCAGCCACGGATGCGGATAGGACGAGAGCCCTCCTCCCGGCTTCATTTCGCGCCGGAAATTCTCGAGTTTCTCCGCCGAAAGTCGGCCCTCCAAAAATGCGCGTGCGTAGACACCCGGCGCCGCGTGGCCCTGAAAGTAGACGGTATCGCCTTCGAAATTCTCGCTGCGTGCTCGCAGAAAATGATTGAATGCGACCTCAAATAGCGTCGCGATCGAGCCGTACGTCGAAATATGGCCCCCGATATTGTGCTCCACCCGGTTGGCTCGGACCACCATCGCCAGAGCGTTCCACCGGGCCAAGCTCTTAATCCGTCGTTCGAGTTCCTGGTCGCCCGGGAAAGGGGCTTGCTGGCTTACGTGGATGGTATTCAGGTACGGCGTGTTCGCCGTAAACGGCACACGGACTCCCGACGCGAGCGCCCGGCTGCGGAGTTCTTCCAGAATCCGGCTCGCCTGCTGTCGCTTGCCGCTTTCGACGACCGAATCGAACGACTCAAGCCACTCCCAGATCTCCTCGAGCTCATCGACTTCCAATGGACGGACGGCTGACCCCGTTGCCATATTCTCTTGCTTTCTCCTATCGGACCCTCAGGCGATCCATTCGCAATAGTGCTGACACTTCCAATATACCTCATTCTTGCCATGTTAACTGGGAATGAGCGGACCTGCCCTCGAATCCGCAAATCATCCGCCTCGCCGTTCGCCGTATCACCATTGCGATCCGCTCGGACCGCGCGCGGGAGAAATTTGCGAGAGATGTTTGTGGGCGTCAGTTCTTGTCGGCGGAGCGAAGCGGAAACGAGTCGAGGTCTTGGATTGCCTCGTAATCGGTGATCAGGGTAAGCGAAACCTGGTTGTCGTCGGCCTCAACGTCCAAGGTCTTGACCGGGTTAAATCGGTTCGGATTCTGACGCTGCCAGATAAGCTGTTGGATGAGCTTCAGCCCCTGGAAAAGGCGAACCAGTTGGCTAGCCGCCTCGGGCGTCGTGCAATCCAGCTTGACGTCGAGTCGTACTTTCTCGTCCGCCTTCACGCTGTAGCTTAGCGCCTCGACCGCCCTAAACGTGTTCGACCAGTCCAATTTCACGTTCTCCTGGCCTGGCAGCCAGCCTTCGAACCATTGAGCCACTGCCGGGCCGATGGCGACTCCCCAGATGGATGCTTCGACTGGCGCGTTCTGCAGCAACCCCAGCAGACGATCCGAGGAGGCGAGGCTCGGCCCTCGTCCGTTTCGGGAGTCCAGTATCTCCGCTAGAGACTTGCGACTCCCGAAAATAGCCAGCGATTCGTTGGGAAAGACTACGCAGGTGGCCGGCGCGCCCGAAAGACAATAAGCCTTCGTCCCTTCTTCCAGCGCGACGGAAGGAACACGGCGAGCCGCCGCATCGTGGGCGATGGCATCCAAGTCGAACCGTCCCGCCATGATGCCATCCATCCGCGTCGGCCACGTGTTCCCGCTCATTTCTCGCTGGCCGGCGGAGTCCGAATCGGCCGAACGCACGGCCTCCTCTTCCGCCCTTGTCTCCTTCTTCAAGGGTTGCCAACCGAGGACGACCTGATCTATGTCGCCTTCTCGAATTCCCAGTTGTGAAACGGAAGCTTCCAAAGCCAACAACCGCTGCCCGAGATACCGCTCTCGGAGACTGGCGTAACCGGGCAGTTCGCGGAGCCTGGCCGGCCGTGACAATTCCACTTGTATCGTCTCGGGCGGAAAGCTCACTACGATCTCATTCGCCAAGTCCTGCGCATGCATCCCCGCAGGCGCAAGCAGCACGGCGAACGCGAGCACGAAAAGCAATCTTGTACGTCCGATCATAAGGGGCGTTGAACGGTACCCTTCACGAAAGCTCGGCTCTTGAATGGAATCCGCCTTCTTGGCTAATGCTTCTGAACTCTGAAATTGATTGTCCCGCTGAAGTTCGTAAGCGTCACCTGAATCGTCCATGCCCCTGTCGTCCCGGCGTTTGTCACGAACGTGCCGTTGGCGCTCATGTTCGCCGTGTACACCTGAGTGCCGGCCGCGTCACGGATCGTAAGCGTGGCCGTGCCGCCCGTCACCGTAGTCGCCTGGTTGACGTTCGCCATCGTCCCGCTGTTTTGCCACGTGTATTGCAGCGTTTGCGTCACGCTCGTCACGCCTGTGGATTGAAACTGGAAATTGTCTGGTTGATTCGTAACCTGCGGCTGGAACTTCGGATTCAGTGCACTTCCGCCGCCGCAGCCGGCAACAGTCGCGATGAGAAGGGCAATGGCGACGCGAGCTAAGTTCATGTGGTCCTCCCGAGGATCGTGATGCTCCACCCATGGGCGCGCACGAACAAACGGACGATAGCACGCGCCATTTCGATCGTGTCCTGTGGTGTGGTAACAATCGCACCAATCTATACAATGATATCGATTCAATGCAACCCGAATCGTATGCACGACCCGAAATAGTTATCTGGCCGCTCGGACAGGTAGAGGGCCCTGTCGAATGCACGCCTTCTGGCACACCCGGTCGGCTCTGAAGAACCACGCCGTTGGAAATGGCGCCGCTGCGCGATTCGCGACACATTCTCTTGTATGATCTTCCGCGCCAGTGGGCCAATCTCAGGTTCCCAGGCTGGCTCAGCTCAGAGGAGGCATTCATGTCTGTCTATGTCTTGGTTCACGGAGCGTGGCACGGCAGTTGGGCCTGGAAGCGCGTCCGCAAGGCCCTGCAAGCGCAAGGGCACGAAGTGTTCACGCCAACTCTGACGGGCGTCGGGGAGCGATCCCATCTGCTCTCGCCGCAGGTCAATCTCGAAACGCACATCTACGACGTCGTGAACCTCATCCGCTGGGAGGAACTTTCAAACATCGTGCTGTGCGGTCACTCGTACGGTGGGATTGTCATCAGCGGCGCCGCGGACCGCGTCCCGGACCGGATCGGCGCGCTGGTCTATCTCGATGCGTTCGTTCTTGACGACGGCCGATGCTTGCACGACGACTTGCCGCCCGAACAGAGAAAAGCACAACTGGAGGGTGTGAGACTTCAGGGCGAGGGTTGGAAGGTGCCGCCGATCCCTGCCGCCGTGTTCAACGTGAACGCCAAAGACGCCGCGTGGGTAGATCGCCAGTGCACCGTGCAGTCCCTGGCGACTTTCCAGCAACCGCTGCGGCTGAGCGGCAAAATTGACGCCGCGAAGAACGTCACATTCATCCGGGCGACCGGCTACGACGCATCGCCGTTCGTGCCGTCTTACGAGCGTGCGAAAGCCAAAGGCTGGAAGACACTCACGATGCCGTGCGGGCACGACGTCATGCTGGACCTTCCCCAAGATCTCACTCGGGAGCTGCTGGCGATCTCTCCGCGAAACACAACCTCCGTGCATTGAAACGCCTCTCCATGCAATCGAAAGGGGAGGTGCCGCAGGTAGAATGAATGAGGGCGGATCTGTCGACTGACCTTGAACCACCAGCGTCTGGCGCGTCCCAGCTTGGCGTTATCCCGGTTCGAGGCGAAAGTTTACTGCTTCTTTGTTGCCTGGATCGACTCGATGTAGGCGGTAAGGTCGCGCACGCGCTTCTCCAGAAGCTGTGGACGGTCCTTCAGCACATAAAATACATCCCCCCACGCCGGCATCTTCGGAGTGCCATGGGCGGGAATCGAGTCTTTGCTGGAGATCGCATTCCGCACGCGCTCCGCCGGAAACTTTCCTCCGTTCCGTTCACTGAGTTCCGTCAGATCGGCCGGTCGCACCCGTCTTTCAGGTTCGATTGATTGCGGATCGTAGATTCCGCCAACCCTGGGTGGAGTACCCTTTCCATCCACGCCGTGGCACACCGAGCAATGTTGGTGATACAACTCCTTGCCCGCGGCTATATCGGCCCGCGGGCCGGTTTTAGCGGGCGTCTGGGCGGAGGCGACGAAACCGACCGCGAAACTGATTGCGAGAATTGCCAATTGCACGTAGCGCATAAGTCACCCCCTGATCTATTCGGGGCTTTACAATCGCTCATGTTACAAACACTTTCTTCGGCGGTATGTGACCCGGGTCACGGGCGAACGTGACCGCCCACACGCGGCGGTTTGCTTCCGAACAGGCCCGCGATCCGCGAGCAGGTCCCAAAAGATTTGCCTTCCCGGTTTAATTCGACTTGGAATCAAGTGCCCGGTGAATCCCATGGACACAAGCTCGTCAGAGGGCGCGCTCATGCGTCACTCACTGGGGTAGACTTTCAAAAGGAGCTCCCGGCGTGGCTCACATGCAGAATGCGTCAAATGGCGGCATCGAACTCGGCCTCAGTACACGCTCAGACCAGGGTGGGCCTGCGTTCCCTGCCACGTTGGACGCGAAGCAGTTGCTGTACTTCCTTCTATTGATCCCGGCGGGTGTTATCAGCCTGATGCCGCTTGGCGTCTATCCTCCCCTGGACACCCGCCTCCCGATGGGGCTGATCATTTGCTGCTTCCTTCTGTCCGCGGTGCCCCGGCTGTGGAGCATTGCGCGACGCCGTCCCGGCAACGATTCGAACCTGTGGCAAGCCGTATCTACCTGCGCGGGTCTTGCTCTTCCTTTCCTCGGACTCCTGCTCTTTCTGAACGGAAGGCTCGACAGGTCCCCTCGAAGCGAGATGAGAGCGACCGTCATCCGGAAAACGGCCCCAATCGGATACCGCGAAGCGCAATACCACCTTAAAGTGACCTCCTGGCGGCCCGGCAGAAGCTTCGAGGACCTCAACGTCAACTCGCGCGAATTTGCAGGTGCAGTGGTCGGAAGACCGGTCGTCGTGGAGATGCACGAGGGCTATTTCGGCTTGCCCTGGTACAGCAATATTTCGCCCGAATGAACGTCCCGCTCTGCAATCTGTGATCGGTTAAACCAAGGGCTCGAGCCTGCCCACCCCAAATGCGTCTTCTGTGAACTTCTCTGTGTTCATCGTGTCGGTTCTTGAGCCATCGAGGTTGGGTCGCAAAGGTTCAGCGGAAGGCTGGCTCATGCACGGACAGCCGCTCTTCGCGTCCGGCAGGTTCTGGAATTCAGCGGAAAGATTGTGAGGACGTGCGTACTGCGGTCGTATTCAGATGTGTGTGCTCTACCGCCATCTTGGTTCTCGGCGCTCCCCATCGACAAAAGCGCCGGAGCCGCAGGGCTCTACCCTCCGAGCGCGGCGAGCCTTGCCTTTGCAAACGGAAGGGCATACGCGGTCGGAGGATTGTGGAACGTGGCTGTCGCCGCCTTGCGGTACAACGCGATGGCTTTTTCCTTGTCGCCCAGTCTCTCGTAGGTGCGTCCGATCAAGCACTGGATGAACGGATCGTTTTGGTTCGCCTTCAGCAGTTCGCCGAGTGCCGTCTTGTAATCACCTCCGTAAAACGCGACGTATCCCGCCAGGTAGGGAAAGAATTGCGCCTGCTGCGGGTTCGTTCCTTTATCGAGAATCGCTTTGGCCGCAGCGACGTGTTTCTGCGCTTCCTCTCGGTTTCCTCGCCGCGCAGCGATGCGAGCCTGCGCGTGCTCCCAGCGGAAATCCCACAGATCGACGCGCGCCGGTTGGATGTCAGGTTCTTTCAGTCCGGTGTCGTGTCCGGTCTTGTACCACTGGTAGGCGGCGTCCAGATCGCCGGACTCGATGCAGACTCGCGCTGCCTCGTCGGCGACTTCCCCCTGCTGGTAGAAGTTCTTCACGGTGCCGTAATGATCGAAGACCTGCTGCTCGTACTGGACCGTTTTCTTGCAATTCCCCTCGAAAGCATAAGAAATCGCCATCGCCCGCTGCGCCATCGCCTTCAGCTCGGGCGTATCCGCAGCGTCGATCGCCTTCTGGAAATATTTGCGGGCTTCCTCGCCCTTTCCCATCAAGTCGAGGACGCTCCCTGCGGCGATGTTCGCTGGGAGGGATTCCGGCGAGGCATTTAAGGTTCGGCGGTATAGCGCCAAGGCATCTTCGAGCTTTCCTTCCCTCATTAGCTCCTGGCCCTGACGGATGAATTCGGGCTGTTCCCGCTGCGGGCCGGGGGCTTGTGCGCAAGCCATCCCAACGGCAAACAAAAGGAACCACCAGGCCAGCGGGATCTTTCGGAAGGTCGCCTTCATGGCGCGGATTATCTCACGAAGCTGCCGGTTTGGTTCTTCTGTCTTGGGCGGGAGCTCCTATTGCCCCCGGGCACCCAATCTGCAGCCACACCCATGCGGTCCGTCGCAGGTCGGCGAGGAGTCCGGAAGGCTACCGGTAATTTGCAAACTCGTGCCAGCGTGCCTCTGAGTTAGAAGTGAAGTAGCGAACCAGGCGGCCACTGCTGTGCTAAAATCACGCACCCTATGGATCGCGCGGGAGATTTCCTAGGCAAAGTTGTCCGACGGCTCGACCACCCGGAATGCGCGCTCGCCTGGCTTCAAACCGCCTGGCCGAATGTCGTGGGTCCTACACTCGCAGCGCACACGAGGCCGATTCGATGCGACGCCCGCCGCCTCGAGTTGACCGCCGATTCCCCCGCCTGGCAGAAGCAACTCGAACACATGAAGAGCGAACTCTGTGCCCGGATCAATCAGGCCTGGGGCGAGACTCTGGTCCGCGACGTGAAGTTCGCCGCCAAACCCGGCCCGCGCCGAATCCCCCGCGAAGTCGACAACGACCACACCCCATTCATCCGTCGCCGCCGCGCCTAGCTCCCGTCATCGCAGCTGCACCCTTGCTACTAGCCATTCGTCACCGCTGTGTGCATTCCCCATGCACCAGTTACATCACTAATGGCTAAGTTTCTCAGGGTGCCCCATCCTTCGCGCCTTTCGCGAAGGGTGGGGGTTTTCGCAGGCCTCTCAAAACGAATCTGTTCCAAATGTGTCGCGATTCCGGCATCATGACGTTCAATTATGCGCTACGCCTACTGCATCAACGCAGCCGACGACTTCAACGCAGTCATCGATCTGGCCTGTGAGGCGGAGCAAGCCGGATGGGACGGCTTTTTCGTTCCGGATGGAATCGCCATCGACGTTCCTAACCGGGGCCCGTTTCCGCTCTTTGATCCATGGGTTCTTCTCGGTGCGATCGCGGCGCGGACGTCCCGTATTCGTATCGGCACAATGGTCACTCCAGTCCCGCGCCGGCGTCCGTGGAAACTCGCGCGCGAGTGCGTCACCGTAGATCACCTGTCCAAAGGCCGGCTGATTCTTTCGGTGGGCTTAGGCGCGGCGCAAGATGACGCCGGATTTTACAAAGTGGGTGAGGCGATGGATTTGAAAGTGCGCGCCGAACGGCTCGACGACGGTCTCGCCGTCATCGACGGCCTATGGAAAGGCACATCACTCACGTTCGCCGGCAAGCACTTTCGGCTCGACGGCATGACGATGATTCCGCCGCCGGTACAGAAGCCGAGAATTCCCATATGGGTCGTGGCCGTTTGGCAGAAGCCAAAGTCCATGCGGCGGATGCTCTCATGGGACGGTGTCATTCCCCAGAAATACAATAGCTATGATCCGTTGTCCCCTGACGAAATACGCCAGCTTCGCGCCTATGTTGCCGAGCATCGCATCGGGCAAGGTGACTTCGACATCATTGCAGGCGGGTCGTCTGCCGCAAAGAGCACCCAACGTCCTGCAGATATCGTCCGGCCATACCTGGATGCGGGCGCGACATGGTGGATTGAGGGAGACATGGCCGCGGATACGGTTCAGAAATGTTTCGACCGTGTCCGGAAAGGTCCCCCAATCTAAACTTCAGCCGCATCCAGGCTCTGCGTGGCCGTCGTGATTTCTGTCTCCGATCTGCCACCCTCGACCGCGACGCTTGTCCCTGCCTCAGAACCTCGTAATTAGGCCGCGATGTTCAAAACTGCGGGGAAAACTCATGAAGGACCAGCTACGATACGCACATCCCGTTCGGCAGCACCCTGCAAGAGCTTCACGGCAGCTTGATAGGCGGAGCTCTCGTATGTCTTGATTGCGTCTTCCACGCTATCAAATTCGATCACGACGGTCCGCTGGTTCAAGCCTTGCTCGAAAGTCTTCGCAGGCGTGCCTCGCACCAAAAAGCGTCCTCCACCAGCTTGAATCGCGACGCCGGCCACTTTCGCATATTCGGCGAGCGCAGCGGGATTTGAAACCGAGCGGTAAAAGGCGATCCAGTATCCTTTGGCCATTGTTGCCTTCCTTATGAAGATCGTTCCTCGGTGCGGACCCTACTCTGCTCCTGCGTGGATGTCAAAGGCGAATGCCTGGGCAACCGGACAGTAAACTGGGTTACCGGACATTTGCTCCCCGCCCAGACCGGATGCCCAGCTAGCCGACTTTGCAGCGGCGGCGAGCAAAAGTTTGCGAATAACTACTGCAGCTTCGTGTATTCTGCTTTGGCCTGTTCGAAAGCAAGGATGTCCGCGTCGGTGTCTTCGCGTCCGAATGCCGTTTCCCTGTCTCCACTACGGTGTCGGTGAGTTTACCGGCCCAAGATACTTGTCGAGCCAATCTAGAACCTGCTTCATCAGTTCCGGCCGGTTAACAAGGATGATGTGGCCACCATCGAATAGAACGTGCTGCTTATCCTTTGCTGGCGTACCCAGCGCTTGAAACAGAGGAATCTGGCTCGTTTCCAGTGGGAATCGAAAATCATCGCGTCCGTTCAGCATGAGAACAGGAATCTTAACGTGGGGGGCGAAGTTCCAGGCATCCACTTCTGGGGGAACCTTTTCAAAAGTGCCACCTGACAGCAGCACCGCAGCTTTGAATCGAGGTTCGATCGCGATCAGGCGCGGGGCCATTGCCGCGCCCAGACTGAACCCGCAGTAGGCGATTTTCGCCATGTTGATATCCGGCCGCGTCTCGAGGTAGTCGAGTGACCGTCCGAGGTCTTTGGACCACTGCAGGTTCATTTCTATCCAACGGTTGGTCTGCCCGAGCTGGTGGTAGTACGCACTTGGCCCGCGCTCCAGCATGCCTTTGTAGGCGGGGAACATCAGAGCTCTACCAGAACGAACTACGAATTCGAATGGATCGTCATGGAGCGCTTCGGCGTCACGCGCAGAAAGAGCGTCCGCGCCGGGAAAGTACACGACCGTTTGATAGGGGGGCGCAAAGCCTTTCGGCAAGTACAGTCGAGCGATCACGCGCTCGTCTCCATAGGCCGCCTGAAACGTAACCTTTTCCATTCGCCAGTACGGTGAAGTTTCGTCCACTGAATCCACCGAGGACTTTAGATCTGTTCGATCGTATGAGTGCAAGCGCCGATAGATGTTGTATGCCTGGTCGTCCGCAGGTCTGTCCTTCGTGCGATCCCGCGAAGCAAACGGAACCGGCCCAGCCAACGCCGGTGGTAGGGGCAGAACGTACTTGGCGCAACGAAATCCAAAGCTTGCGGAACGTTCGAAGGCGTTCCTGGCATCGGGCAACGAGTAGAGGTAGGGAGGCTCGTTCCAGGCGCCGCCGAGGATATACCGCCGGTTGCCTGCGGGGTTGGGATTTAGGACCCACTCCTTGACGTTGCCAGCCATGTCGTAGGTCCCGAACGGGCCTAAACCCAAATACCTTCCGACTCGGGCGGCCCCGTGACCGGAGAAGTTACTCAGCGTTAGAATTTCGGAATATGCCCCCAGTCCAGCCGCTCGATACCAGTGGTAGACGGTAGGCAAGCTCTTCCCGGCATACTCTGCGTATGCAGCTGCTTCGTACCAACTGACGCCGGCGACAGGAAAGTCTGCCGCTCCGTCCGCGTATGTTCCGAGCTGCCAGGTGGACGGCCCGGGGCGTCCAGTAGCATCCCGGAAGTCGGCCAGCGCCTGTTCCCAAGAGAGACTCCGACCGTCCCGGATGAAAGGCTCTTTCCAGTAGTCGCGCTTTTGATATCCGCCGCTGTCCACAAACCTCTTGAACTCGCGGTTCGTCACCTCGTACCTGTCCAGCCAATACCCTGGCAGATCCACTGCAGGCGCGGGAAAACTCGCGTTATAGCTGCGCTTCGCCTCGGTCACCCAGACCATGCCTTCCGGCGTCGTGTCCAGCGCGTGTAGTTGCGTGCTCACCGATGTGCTGGGTCCGCTAACTACGAACTCTTCTGGCGCAAAACCTTCCTTCACTGCGCGGATCAGACAAAAGCCTCGGATCGGGATCTGTTCCGTCTGCATGGGTGAAGTGCCCAACAACGTCCAGCGGGTTGTGTCATCGCCGTCTTCCACATCGGTATAGTCCCTGATATAGATCCTGGCCCCAGCTGGCGCCGTTTCAATCACTTTGACAGTCGCGCTCAAAGACTCCTGCAGGCGAACTGTCTCCGGAGAAGACTGCAAATACGGCTCTGCTTCGTGGAACAAACGCGCCGCTGCGAACAGCCGGTCTGAATCAAGCAACTCTGCAACCTCGGGCAGCGCGACCTTTTCGGCCCAGCGTGCTCGCGACGCCCGCACGTAGCCGCGCACGCCTAGCACTCCTGCGGCGATCAAAACAACTACCATCGCAGCCACGACTGCCGGTTGCCGTAGGTTGAACCTCCACGGCTTCGCTGCAGGCGCCTGAAGCGCTTCCAACGCCGTTCGCACTTCGGCGGCGTGCTGGTAACGTTGCTCGCGCTCTTTGGCGAGGCACCGCTCGACGATGGCTCGTAAACCTTGCGGCACTTGCGGCGGCAGCGGCTGCGGCGTTTTCTCGGTTATTGCGCGGAGAATGCTCAGCGAGCTTACTCCCTGAAACGGCGCGTTCCCCGCCAGCGACTCATACAAGACCACGCCGAGACTCCACAAATCCGTTCGCGGGTCGACTTCCTTGCCTTCGGCCTGCTCGGGCGACATATACAGCGGGGTGCCGACCGGCCCTCGCGTATCGAGGAAGGACACCGTCACGTCCGCCGCACGCCCTGGCGCCAGCAGTTTCGCCAGACCGAAATCCAGAACCTTCACGTGCCCTTTCGGCGTCACCATGATGTTTGCCGGCTTCAGGTCCCGATGCACTACGCCCTGCTCGTGGGCCTCCTCGAGCGCGGCGGCTACCTGCGCCCCCAGCGAAACAACCTCTTGCGCCGGAAGCGGTCCGGACTTCAGCTTCTCGGCCAGCGACTGTCCAGCGACGCGTTCCATCACCAGATAGTCCGAGCCGTCCTGTTCGCCCAAGTCGTGGACCGCGGCGATGTTCGGATGGCTCAATTTCGCCAGCGCGAGAGCTTCATTGCGGAAGCGCCTGCGGGCTGCGTCGTCGGTCAGTACGCCTGGAGGCAACACCTTGATCGCGACATCGCGCTCAAGGCGTTCATCGCGGGCGCGATACACCTCTCCCATCCCGCCCGCACCAATGGCCGACGTAATTTCATAGGGGCCCAGCCGGGAACCTGCTGACAGCGACATACAGTGGCGAGGATTTTACATCAGAAACGTTGGGTGTCCATCGAGATCGGTTGCACTTTACAAACATGGACCTAAGTCAACGAAATCAAGGTGTTCGGACGCCGGCTCTGGCATCCGGCGCGTCAAAAGCGGCCCCTCCGGCACAGAATCAGAGTTTGTTGAAAGCACATACGGAAGTTACTTACAATGTGACCGGCCAAGCAGTATCTACCCACCTCAGAATCGAAGTGACGCTGGGAGTACGCACATGAATCGAGGAAAGGCGCTCAAGGTTGTGTTGGGACTGATAGGATTGCTCTTTCTGGCTTCGGCGTACCCACTGGTTACGTTCATACGGACGGAGCCTGCACTGTCGATGATGTTCAGTCTGTACGTAACACTGGGCGTTTTCCTGCTGCTGGCGATTCGCAATCCATCGC
>DATLWP010000401.1:0-4150 GCA_035576265.1 Candidatus Polarisedimenticolia bacterium | reverse complement strand
GCCGATCTGCCTCTTCGTTTGTTGCATCTCCGCATTGTCCTTTCCAAAAGCTCCGGATACGGACCAACAAGTCGAGAAGATCCTCGCGCAGATGACCCTCGAAGAGAAGATCGATTTTATCTCTGGCACAGGCTATGGCACGCGCTCGATTCTGCGGCTCAACGTGCCGGCGTTCCAAATGGCGGACGGGCCCATGGGAGTCCGCAACTACGGTCCGGCGACGGCCATGGCCGCCGGCGTCAATCTCGCCGCCACTTGGGATACATCACTGGCCCGGCGAGTCGGCGAGCAGATCGGCCGCGACGCGAGAGCGAAGGGCGTCCATTTTCTTCTCGGGCCCGGCGTCAATATCTATCGTGCCCCCATGAACGGGCGCAATTTTGAGTATTTCGGCGAGGACCCGTATCTGGCCTCCCGGATCGTTCTGGGGTACATCGAAGGAGTCCAGAGCGAGGGCGTGAGCGCCACTGTCAAGCATTTCATGGGGAACAATTCGGAATACGCTCGGCACACAACCAACGCCATCATCGACGAACGCACGATGCGCGAGATCTACCTCCCGGTCTTCGAGGCCGCCGTAAAAGAAGCCCACGTCGGAGCCGTGATGGATTCCTACAACCTCGTCAACGGCGCTCACATGACGCAGAACTCGTTTCTCAACTCCGAGGTCCTGAAAAAGGAGTGGGGTTTCCGGGGCGTGCTCATGTCGGATTGGTTCGCCACCTACGACGGAGTGGCCGCAGCCAATAGCGGCCTGGATTTGGAAATGCCATCCGGGGCGTTTATGAATCGGGCGACGCTCCTTCCCGCTATTCGCGATGGACGCGTTTCCATCGCCACCATCGATCATAAGGTCCGCCGCATTCTTCGGCTTGCGATCGAGTCCCATTGGCTGGATCGGGACCAGACCGATCTCTCGATCCCGCGCTACAACATGCAAGGCCGCCAGGTTGCGCTGGAAGCCGCTCGTGAAGGGATGGTGCTTCTGAAAAACGAAGGCAGCCTGCTGCCGCTGGATAAGCAGAAGATCAAATCGATCGCGGTGATCGGACCCGACGCATATCCTGCGGTCCCCGTCGGCGGAGGCAGCGCAGGTGTGCGGCCGTTTAGCGCGATCAGCTTTCTCGAAGGCATTGCCAACGAACTCGGAGCCGCGGTGCCCACCTACTACGATCGCGGCATTCCCGAATTGAGCGAACTGGCGCAAGACACCGTTTTTTCGACTGCCGAATCCGGCGGCGGCGCCGGCGTTCTCGCGGAGTATTTCTCCAACGAAAATCTCGAGGGCGATCCGGTCGAACACCGCACCGAGCCGCACGTCAACTTTGGCGCAGTTCCGAATGCGGATCTCGGCTTCAGAACTCAGGCCTACCCGTCAAGCGTGCGATCCGCGCGGTGGGCGGGCTACTACGCAGCCGCCGATGCTGGCGCCTACGACTTCTTCGTCCAAAGCACAGGCGAAGCGGGCGGCTACTATCGCGTGTATGTGGATGGCAAGCTCATCCTCGATGATTGGAACGAAGCGCGTGCCCTCGTCGGCTTTACCACTGTGACCCTGACTCGTGGTCCGCATAAGATTGTGGTCGAACATCACGGCAGGCCGGGATTCCTGGGAGCGAGGTTTCGATTTGGAATCGTGCGTCAAGGCACGTATGTAAGTCCGTCAGCAGAGAAGATCGCCTCTTCCGCGGATGTCGTGGTGCTTGCGGTCGGCTTCAACCCGGAGACTGAGAGCGAAGGTGCCGATCGGACGTTCCGGCTGCCCCCGGGGCAGGACGAGCTGATCGAGAAGATAGCCGCACTCAACAAGCACACCGTCGTGGTCGTCACCTCGGGCGGAAGCGTCGACATGCGCGACTGGCTTGATCGCGTCCCCGCATTGCTGGAGGCTTGGTATTCGGGGCAGGAGGGCGGCACGGCGCTCGCCCAAATTCTGTTCGGTGAAGCCAACCCATCTGGCCGCCTACCCGTTACCTTCGAACGTCGGTGGGAGGACAATCCCGTTCACGATAGCTATTACCCCGAAGCGGGAACCAACGAAGTCGCGTACAAAGAAGGAGTATTTGTCGGCTATCGAGGCTACGAGCGCAACGGAACAAGACCGCTTTTCCCCTTTGGCTACGGTCTTTCCTACACCACATTCCGATATCAGCACCTTTCTGTGCGTCCTGTTGCCTCGGGAACTGCGAAGGACTCGTCCCGCAGGTCAGCGTTGCGCTACGAAGTGTCCTTCGACGTGACGAACACAGGCAGTCGCGACGGTGCCGATGTCGCACAGGTCTACGTGGGCGAGTCGAATCCGCCACTTCCGCGTCCGGCGAAAGAGTTGAAGGGCTTTGCTCGAGTCAACCTGCGCGCGGGAGCCACCCGGAAAGTTAAGATCGTGCTAAATAGCCGCGCATTCGCTTATTTCGACTCAGCTGCGCACGACTGGCGCGTGGACCCAGGAAAATTCACCATCTCGGTTGGAGAGTCCGTCGACCAGATTCGGCTCAAGAGCGTTGTTTCGCTGACGCCTCGACAAGCCAACGCCGGTGCGAGACGTCCCTAGCCACAGGCCGCGGACCTTTTGCGCGCCGTTCTAGGTTAGATTCGTCCCGCGTCCGATTTTCCAATTGCAGTTTCGCGACCCCTCGTATATCCGAATTCAAAGTGTGGAAGATGATTTCTGCAGCTTGATCTGGCGCTCGTACGGCGCTGACTCGAGCAGCAACAAGGCGGTCAGCCCGAACGCCGCTAGGATTCCCGTCAGCACATAGGCGGTTCCCGTCCCGAGCGCAGGAACTAAAAGGGCCAAGCCGCCGCAAAGGACGCCCAGGCAGTAGAGCGCCAGCACGGCGCCGCGATGCTTGAGTCCCAGGTTCGAAAGGCGATGCGCCGTATGGTCCTTGCCCGGCGAAGTGAATGGCAGCAGTCCTCGGCGAGCGCGGGAAATGAAAACGAGCGTCGTATCGAAGATGGGCACGCCGAGGATCAGAACGGGCACGAGCCAGGTGGCGGGGAATGCCATTCCCTCCGGACGGACCTTCAAGCCAAGCGTGGCCATCAAATAGCCGAGGAACATCGCGCCTCCGTCGCCCATGAAAATCTTCGCCGGGTTGAAGTTCCAGCGCAGAAAACCAAGCGCGGCGCCGAGCGCAGCGGCCCCTAGCGTGCGCACGAGCGTCTGTTCGTTGAGGTTCGCCGAGAGCGTGAAAAAACCCGCCGCCACGGCGGCGACACCCGCGCAGAGGCCGTCCATGTGGTCGAGAATGCTGAACGAGGCGGTGATGCCCACGACCCAAAACACCGTGAACGCTCCGTCCAAAGCTATGCCGGTCGCCCCGGGTACGAACGCCGAGAAGAACTGCGCCCGGATTCCAGACGCAAGCAGGAACAGCGCCGCCACCGGCATTCCGACAAAAAGTTTTACCTGGTGATGCAGCAAGCCGCCGTCGTCGAGAAAACCGATTGCCGCGAGCAGTGTCGCCCCAGCGAGAATGCCGGCGATTTGCTGCTGCGGTACCCGGTGGAGCGTCAGGAGAATGGCCAGAACGAAACCGAGGTAAATCGCGACGCCGCCGAGCAGCGGGATCGGATTGAGGTGCACCTTGCGCGGCCCGGGATGATCCACCAAGCCGTAACGCAAAGCGAGGCGGCGCACCGGCACGGTCAGCCCGAGCGAAGCAAGCAGCGCAATGCCAAAGGCGATCAGGTCGGAGGGGATAGTCATCGCTCGATTCGCGATCCTCGTCCTCTTCGCGGAGATAGATCTCTTTGTTCGCGTCCGTCTGCATCTAGTTCGGGTAGACGCAACCCGAGGATGCGTACACGACTTTTTCGACACCGGCCTTGACCGCCTCCCAGAAGACGAGCCCATCCAGAAAGAGATTCGAGGCCGGGCCGGCCGCTGGTGAGGTCATCCACCACATGCACCCGGGCGCCGCGCTCCACCAAGGCGTCCACCAGATGCGATCCGATAAACGAGGCGCCGCCGGTTATGAGAACTTTCTTATGATTCCAGATGATGGTTTCCTCCGTTTCGTTCGTGTGCGACTTCATCCATGATGCCGACATAACGCTCGAGTTCGTTCACTCTAGCATATTTTTTTGCGGTTTCCCGTGCGCGCCTGCCCATCTCCGCAAGCCGCGCAGGGTCGCTGCGGAGGGT
>DATLWP010000400.1:0-1525 GCA_035576265.1 Candidatus Polarisedimenticolia bacterium | reverse complement strand
GGCGCGATCCTCGAATTGACGCCGGGTCAAGTGGACCTTGCGCTGAACCTAATCACTCTCAACCCCGCAGGCCGCAAGCAGACGAAAAAGCGTCGACCGATTGTACGGCTCCCCGCTACCTTGGAACCATGGCTTACCGCTTGGGGTGGTGATGACGACGAATTGTATGTTTCTCACCATGGCTCGCAAATCGCTCGGGTGCGCCACACCTTCAAACGCAGGGGAGAAGCTCTTGGGATGCCAGAGCTGACGCCCTACGCCCTCCGCCACAAGATGGCGACCGAACTACGCGCGCGTGGCGTGAGTCGCGAAGAGCTTGCCTACCAGATGGGCCACAAGCTCCCCGATCTGCGGACGACTGACCGCTATACGAAGTTCGACAAACGCTACTTGGCGACCGCCATGGCCACAATCGAACAATATGTTCGGGACTTGAATAAGCTCACCAAACGCGATCTTCTCCAGCCGGATATTCCCAAGATACTCCCGAGACGGGTACCCGCTATGACATTTGAAAAGAGCGAAACTTCTTTAAGAACAATGGTGGGCGCGGCATGGATTGAACATGCGACCCCTACGATGTCAACGTAGTGCTCTCCCACTGAGCTACGCGCCCGGGTCCGCCGCCTCTATAGCGTCGGCCCCGTTCGGCTGGCAAGCGAAGGCGTAAGCGTATTTCAGGCCGCGATCATGCGCTCCACTTCCTGCACGATGTCGCGCAGGTGGAAGGGCTTGGAAAGAACCTTGGCGTGGCGTGGCGTTTCGGAAGCGGGGTGAAGCGCTACCGCAGCGAACCCGGTGATGAACATGATCTTGAGCCCGGGATCGAGATCGGCCGCGCGTTTTGCGAGCTCGATTCCGTCGAGCCCCGGCATCACGATGTCGGAGAGAAGGAGGTCGAAGCGCACGTCCCTGAGGCATTCGAAGGCTTGCGCGCCGTCCCCGAAGGAGGTCACTGAATGGCCCGCGCGCTCAAGGGCGGCGGCCAGAAACCGGCGCAGCGATTCGTCGTCTTCCGCTAGCAGAATGCTGGCCATTTGCCCCCGTTTGTTTCGGACGAATCGCATAATTATAAAGACCACAGGGTAAATGCCAGCTAATAGGGGCATAAGCGTTAATGGCAGGCGTGAACGATTAAGGGGTGCGAGGGCGCGAGGCCGACATGCAATGTGCTTGATCTCCGCGCCCGCCCGCGATTGAGTTAAGAGGCGACCGGCACGGTTTGGCGATGAGCGAGAATGCGGCAGCGATTGCGAACGAGGATGTTCCGGATTTCCGGCCGGGCGATCCGTCTATGCACGCGCTGGCTGCGGAACCGGTGCAGGTTCTCCTGCCCGGAAGTCACACCTCGCCTTTCGTGTTTGCCTCGCCTCATAGCGGCAGGTTCTATCCTTCGAGCTTTGCCAATACGACGCGGCTCGATCCCGTAACGCTACGCAAATCCGAGGACGCCTTCGTAGACGAATTGTTCGGCGGCGTAACCGGACTCGGCGCACCTCTGGTACTTGCGCGTTTCCCGCGCGCC
>DATLWP010000399.1:0-4885 GCA_035576265.1 Candidatus Polarisedimenticolia bacterium | reverse complement strand
ACGCCCGCTTCCGCCACGGCACGCTGCGCCCTCGCCGCCACAAGATCGAGATTCTGCATCTGTGCCCGCTCGAGCGCCGCCTCCAGCGTCAGCTTTTTCGGCGCCTGCTGTGCATGCAGCAAAGATACGGTCCCGGCCGCGACTAGAATCAGTAACACTAGGAAATACCGCAGCTTCACCCTCTGCTCCTCCCTTTCAGGCGCGCCGGCCGTATTTGGCTGCGAATTCGAATGATGGGTCCTCCGCATTGTATATGTACGCGGGTGCGTAGCGCCCGATTTCATTAACCAATACCCGGTTGCGTCAACGGTGGGTTGGCGATAGTCGTATGATTGCTGCTAACCGCCTCTGTCGATGCTGGGATGGTTGAATTGTTCCTTTTCATGATTGTTTCCGCGTCCCCGAGAAACCGCTGGAATGCCCGTCTGTGGACGCCGAGGTACACGCGTCGCGAGCAAGGCGAATACGATCAACAGACAAGGTCGCTCCGCAAAACTCCTTTGGATTCATAGATCGCTATTTCGTGGCCACGTGGGTCAGAGCTGCCTTGATTCCTTCGGCAACCGAGTCCGGAGCGCCGACGGCCCAGAAGTGCATGAAGAAGAGACGCGGCTGCTCCGTGAGCATATGGCTGTGCAGCGCGGTCACGGCAATGTGGTGAGCTTCCAGCGCTGAGATCACCGGATTCACCTCCCCTTCGGTGAGCACGAAATCTCCCGTCGCGGCCACCTTCCCACTGCCGGCCTCTTGAATGTTGATCGATTCCGCCACACCTTGAGCGGGCGCGATCGCCATCCCATTCATCGAAACCGGTTCGGCGCGAGGCACTCCAAACGCCAGAACGCCGCCGTTGTATCCGCCCTTGCGTCCCATGATCTCTTCGACCGTTTTCACCCATGCGGGCGGGGCCCCGGGTGCCGGTCGGGCAGCCGGTTTGGCCATGGGAGTCTTGGAGACGGCCAGCGCAGCGCGGAGCGATTCGGCAAGCATTGCAGCGTTTCCCTGGCCCATGTAATGCAGGTACATGACTCGAGGGGTTTCCTCGAGGAGATGATTGTGGACGGCCATAATCTCGAAGCCCGCGGCACGCAATTTTTCCATCACAGGGTTCAACTCGTCCTGGAGCAATACCAGATCGCCCATAACGGTTGCGTTCTGGTCCGTTCCTGAGAATGCGGCCCATGATCCGAGGGCAAGTCCCGGTCGAATCGCTAATCCGTGAATATTTACATGCAGATCCGTCCGAGGGAATCCAACCTTGTACACCTCGCCTAACTTTTGGCCAGACCTGCCAAGGGCCTGATCGATCCTCGATGTATCGAGGCCCTGCGCCGAGACTGCCATGGGAAGCATCGTCATCGATATCAAAATCAGAAGACGACCAGCGATTCGCATATTCATTCTCCTCTAAGACGCTTGCGACACCTCGATTTCTGCGGCAACAAACCCATTTGACCTATACCGCGTTGTACAATGCTTCAATCATCCGAATCCCCTGCTCGAGAAGTTCGCTATCGGCAGCTCCTTGCCTAGCCCAGCCCTCCAGTACCGAGTCAATCCCGAACCCCTCTTTGCGTCCGAACTTTTCGTCCAGAACATCGGCATCGTGGATGATTTGTCCGATTACGCCGGCTCTTCGGTCGCGAATCCGGAACGCCTTAAGTAAAGTCTCGAAGCTGCAATCCTCGCCCCGATGGCTGAAACCACCCCCGTGAAACATGTCATACGGAACTGCGCCGCGCGGAATGCGCTCCTCCGGGGCAAAGGAAAACCGCGCCTTACTGTCGACGAAACGCCGAATGAGCCAGGCTGACGCGGATCGGTCAATCCCGGGTCGCGGCCGGGTGACCCATACCCTGCCTGCGTATTCCCGCGGATTGATCTTGGATGGCTCTGCCGGGGGCGACGGAGATGCATCGGCACGGGCAAAGAGCTCCTCGACATGCCTTTGCAGAGGGCTCGTGAAAAAATCGACCTCTACGACTTCCTGAAACTGGGCTCTGAGGCGATTCAGGCGGCTGGAGGCCCGTTTCTGAGGCGGAATAGTGGACAATTTCTGCAGTTCACGAATCAATTTCCGGTATTCGTGGGCGCGCGCCTCATTGAACCGCGCTTCCAGTTGAGCCGTCGACAGGTTGTCGATGGATTGAACCTTAACGACGGAAGCTTCACCCGTGTGTTTGCGAATGGACGTAGCCAGCCACTCTAACCGCTCCTGACTTCTCGCATCATTCGGGAGCAAGTATCCGGAGTTGCCGAGTGGCACAGCACCAAAACGCTGCAACTTACGCCAGACTTCCACTCGCTGGCTGGCGCGCTTGGCAGGCAGCGTGAACGTCAACAGCAGCCAGCGAGCGTCGCTCTCTCTGTTAGATACGCCCATTGCATGTAGATGTTATATCTATAACTCATGCGAGTTCAATCGAATTAAGTGTGGCCTGTGAATCCCGCGCGATTCCGTTTTCTCTCTCTGCCCCCATCTCAGCTTATCGGGAAACTGGCCCGCTAGCGGGTTGGGAATGGATTTGCAAAAGAAGTCCGGATGCCCCATCATGTTGTGTTTGGCTTCACTCTGCTCTGCCCCGTCGCGGCGCTGCACCCGAGACATCGCGAGGCAAGACGGGCGCATAAGATCGCCTGGCGTGCGGGTGCGGAATGCTCCGAGTGAGCCAGGGGGAAACGGAATGCGCAGGCCTGCAAATATTGCTCCGCCGAAAGGAAAGTTGGGGGTGCTGACGCCCGGGATGGGCGCCGTCAGCACGACGTTCATGGCGGGCGTCGATCTGGTCCGGCGAGGCGAATCGCTGCCCGTCGGCTCGCTCACCCAGATGGGCACGATCCGCTTGGGCAAACGGACGGAAGGGCGCGTACCAAAAATCAAGGACTTCGTGCGGCTCGCTGGGCTCGGCGACCTTGTCTTCGGCGGCTGGGACGTATTTGAGGACGATGCCTATCAGGCCGCCGCAAATGCGGGCGTACTGGACGCGAAGGATTTGGAGAAGGCAGAAAAGTTCCTGAAGAGCATCCGGCCTATGAAGGCTGCGTTCGATCAAAACTACGTCAAGAATCTTCAGGGCACCAATGTCAAGAAGGCCAAAACGAAATTCGACCTCGCCGAGCAGCTTCGCGACGACATTCGCCAGTTCAAGAAAAAGAACAAACTCGACCGGCTCGTGATGGTGTGGTGCGGGTCGACCGAAGTGTTTATGAAGCCGGAGGAAGCTCACCGAGATTTGCGGTCGTTCGAGAAGGCGATGCAGGCGAACCATCCCGCGATCGCGCCCTCGATGCTCTACGCCTACGCCGCAATCAGCGAAGGCGTTCCCTTCGCGAATGGCGCTCCCAATCTCACCGCGGACATTCCGGCCCTCGATGAATACGCTCGGAAGAAAGACGTTCCGCTTGCCGGAAAAGATTTTAAAACGGGACAGACGCTGATGAAGACTGTCCTCTCGCCGGCATTCAAGGCGCGCATGCTGGGATTGAACGGCTGGTTCTCGACAAACATTCTGGGAAACCGCGACGGCGAAGTGCTCGAAGACCCGGGATCCTTTAAGACCAAAGAAGAATCGAAGCTCAGCGTGCTCGAATATATCCTGCAGCCGAAGGTATATCCGGAGCTCTACGGAAAATTCACCCACAAGGTGCGCATCAACTACTATCCGCCGCGCAGAGACAACAAAGAGGGCTGGGATAATATCGACATCTTCGGCTGGCTCGGCTACCCGATGCAGATCAAGGTTGACTTTCTGTGCCGCGACTCAATCCTCGCGGCCCCGATCGTCCTTGACCTCGTGCTGTTCCTCGATCTCGCGCAACGCGCCGGAATGCACGGCATTCAGGAATGGCTCAGCTTCTACTTCAAGTCCCCCATGTGCGCCCCGGAGCTTTACCCGGAGCACGACCTGTTCATTCAGTTGATGAAACTGAAGAATACGCTGCGCTGGATGATGGGCGAGGAACTCATCACTCACCTCGGGGCCGAATACTACGACTGATTCGGCCGACAATGATCTAACTGGCGGCACACGGGCTGGGCGATTCCGGGTTCCATCGAAATCTGCGAAGACTCTCACTCCCCAATCAGCCTCAGGAAGTGCTCGTGGACGACCGGATCATCGGTCAATTCGGGGTGAAATGTGGACGCCAGAATCCGGCCTTGCTGCACGAGCACCGGATGTCCCGCGTCTTCGGCCAGAATCTCGACTCCTGATCCGACGGAGTCGATGATCGGCGCGCGGATGAATACCATTTCGAGCGGCTTTTCTCGCAGCTTCGACGGGCCGGTGCGGACCTCGCTTGCCAGCTGGCGGCCGTAAGCATTGCGCAAAATCGAAATATCGAGCAGCCCGAGGGAGTCTTGCGCCGGGGCGCGGACTTCGCGCGCGAGCAAGATGGCGCCGGCGCACGTCCCGAAAAATGCGCCGCCGTCGGTGGCAAATTTCTTGACCGCGTTCCACAGGCTCTCTTCGGCCATTACTTTCAGGTGTGTCGTGCTTTCGCCGCCCGGCAAAATAATCCCGTCCAGGCCTTCAAGGTCATCGGGACGGCGCACGTAAGTACGCTCCACGCCAAGACGCTCCAGCGCCTTGGCGTGGGCCTCATAATCACCTTGAACGGCGAGAATGCCTATTTGGGGGTTCACGAGTCGCAAGTCACGGCCTACCCTCACCACCCGCGGGTCTGGAGCAGGTCCTTCTCTTCAAGCTGCCGAATGTCCAGGCCCTTCATCGCCTCACCCAGCTCTTCGGAAGCCTCGAGCACGATCTTCGGGTCGCTGTAATGCGTCGTTGCTTTGACGATGGCGCGAGCGCGCTGCGCCGGATCGCTCGACTTGAAAATACCCGAGCCGACGAATACCGCTTCGGCGCCGAGCTGCATCACG
>DATLWP010000398.1:0-14196 GCA_035576265.1 Candidatus Polarisedimenticolia bacterium | reverse complement strand
AAACCGAGCGTAGGGCGGCCCGCCGATTGGGCTTCGGGAAAGACGCCGTTCACGATTTCGTAGGACGTGCCGTCGCCGCCGACCGCGAGAAAATTGCGGAAGCCCCGTGCATACGCATTGCGGGACAGCTCGATGGCTTCCCCCGGCCGCGTGGTTTGCACGACTTCGAGTTCGATTCCGCACCCGCGCAAGCGGTCGAGCGCGGCCGGAGCGAGCTTGCCGCAGCGCCTGCCTCCCGCCGCCGGGTTGAGGACCGCAAAGAAACGCTCCGTCACAGAGGCACCACCGCCTCGCGGTCGAGATTCTTTCGGATTTGCTCGGCCAGTTCGGCGCGCTTGACCTTCAACGAAGCCGTGCGAGGAAAATCCCCATTCCAGACGAGATAGCCGCTGATGCGCTTGTAGTTCAACAACCGCCGGTTGCGCTCCGTAATGTCGGACACGATTTCAGGCGTTAGCGGCTGCCCCGCATCGAGATGCAACGCGAGCACGAGCTTTTCTCCCACCAACGTCCGCGCGGGCCACAGATAATTTGCCGCGAAGACGCAAAACTCCTTCGCCGGAATGCCCTCGAAGGCCGCTTCGATGTCTTCGGGATAGATGTTCTTGCCCTCTTCGGTGACGACCATGTTCTTCTTGCGGCCCAGCAGTTGCAGATGGCCGCTCGCGTCCACGCGCCCCAGATCGCCCGTCATCAGCCAGCCATCCACGATCGTTTCGGCGGTCATTTCCGGATCATCGAGGTAGTGCGACATCACCGTCTTGCTGCGGACGGCCACTTCGCCAACTCCTTCCGCGTCGGGATTCACGACTCGTATCTCCATCCCGGGCAGCGGCTTTCCAACGGTATCGGACCGGAATGGCCTAAAATCATTCAATGTGATCGCCGTGCCGGCCTCCGTGCAGCCGTAACCGTTGCCCACCAGGATGCCGAGGTCGTAGAAGAATTGTAGCGTCGCCGGTTCCGTGAACGCGCCTCCCACAAACAAAGCACGAAGCTCGCCGCCAAACGCGCCGTGAACTTGCCGCAGCAGCGCGCGGCTGATAACGCGGTTCGGCCGCCGGCGGGTGAGCGTGCGATTGATGGCGATGAGGGCGTTCAACGCCTTGCGGCGGGCGGGCGGCAGCTCCGCAAATCGCTGGCGCAGACCGCGCTCGAGATTCTTCAGCACCATCGGCACCAGGCTCATGTAGGCAATTTTGTAGCGCGTGAACGCCTCACGAATATATTCGGGCCTCAGAGTCCGCAGATGTACCACCGCCGCGCCGCACGTGAACGGCCCGATGAAACCGACCATGAAGTCGATGGCGTGGTTCGTCGGCAGAATGCTGAGGTAGCGCACGCCCGGCCAGAAAGGGTAGAGCGCAGTGAGCGCCATGCACTGCTCGAGGTAGTTCTCGTGCGTCAGCACGCAGCCTTTCGGGCGGCCGCCGGTACCGGAGGAGTAGACGATGCATGCGGGATCGCTGCGGCCGCGCGGCACGAACGCAGGCTCGCCCGCGCCGCGAAATTCCTCCCAGCGTCTCGCCCCGGCCAGGTCGGCGCCGGCAGGCGCTTCGGTGACGAGAATCACGCGCGCAGCGAGATTTGCAAATCCCTCCGCCCGGGTGATGGCGCGCCAGAGATGATATTCGACGATGAGGACTTCCGCCTTCGAGTGCGCGAGAAGTTGCAGCTGCTCGCCGGGAGTCAGTTTGTAATCGAGCGGGACGAGCACTCCGCCGCAGAAGAAAATCGCATACGCCGAGATCAGCCATTTCGACTGATTCGTCATGATGATCGCGGCGCGCGAGCCGTTGCGAAAGCCGGCGTCCTGCAAAGCGCGCGCGAGCGGGAGCGCGGCTTCCTTGAACTGACGATAGGTGAGCCGTGCGTTCTCGCGGTCGCGGTCCGCCTCGATCAGGCAGACTTCGTCGGGCCAGCGATCGAGCGCCGCGCGCAGCGCTTCGCCGAGCGAATTGTATCGGCGAAGGTCGAGCATCAGAGGCGCGATTGGATCCGTTCCGCCAGGGTGCGGAAGTCGCTCACGCCCTGGAGTTCGTAATCCGGCAGCTCGATGTGGAAGTGCTGCTCGAGGCGCGTGAGCAGGTCGAGAGCCTGCAGGCTGTTGATGCCGAGCTTCTTGAAAAAATCGTCATTCGGGCCGAGCTGTTCCCGCGGAACTTTGAAGTGTTCGGCAGCGAGCCGAAGAATCTCGTCCGTTGTTTTCTGAAGCGGCGTCATCGCTACCAGTTTAACCGACCTCCTTACCGCATTTCACCAGCGAACGGAACTTTGCCTCTCTCGTGTGCTCAGATGGCATCTCACGGCAGGTACGGCAGGGCATCCGTGCTCTCGACGAATTTACGCAGGCCGGCCTCGACGGCGGGTCGCGTAAACAGCTCGCAAAAGATTTCGATTTCGCGGCGCAGCTCTTCGTGCGGAATGGGCTTGATGAATCGTTTCGCGGCGATCGCGGTGTCGCGGTCGAATTTGTTCAATTGCGCAGCGGTCGCGCGCCCCACGCGAAGCGCATCGCCCTCTGCGGTCACTTGGCTGACGAGGCCCACCGATTGCGCCTTCGCGGCGTTGATGCTGCGGCCGGTTAGGAGCAAGTCGCGCACGACCGCGTTGCCAAGGTCGCGCTTGAGCCGGGGGATGCCTCCGAAGCCCGGAATCAGCCCCAGGCGCAGCTCGGGGAAGCAGAAGCGCGCCATCTTGTCCGCGACGATCAGGTCGCAGGTGAGCGCCAGCTCAAATCCTCCACCGAACGTGACGCCGTGGACGGCTGCAATCGTCGTGAGCGGCGCCGCGTCCAGTGCGTTCATGACGCGATGGATTCTTTCGAGAAAATCCCGCACGCCGCCGAGCCGCTGCGCAGGCGGCAAAGCCTGTGAGCCATGATAGAGCTCGCGGAGATCGGCCCCGGCGCAAAAACCTTCTTTGCGTGCACTCGAAATGATCAGCGCGCTCGCGTTCCCTTGCAGAGATTCGAGCTCGGCGACGAATTGTTCCAGCTCGCCCAGGGTGGCCGAGCCGATTTCGTTGCAAGGTGCGCGATCGAGGACAAGCTCGATCGTGCCATCTGCCGCCTTCCACGACAGTGTAGTTCCCTGGAAACTGTTCATGACACTTTCCGCTGGTAAAGGCGCTCAATCTCGGCGGCAAAGCGGGCGGAGATCGCGTCGCGCTTGAGTTTGCCGTTGGCGGTGAGCAAGCCGTTTTCGATGCTGAATGATTCAGGCACGATATGAAACGCGCGAATCTGTTTGTAGTGGGGCAGTCCGGCGTTGACCGCGTCCACGACAGCTTGAATGCGCCCATCGCTCACATCACTTCGCGGGCCGCCATGCAAACCGTTCGCGCCAGCGGTGGTGAACAGTGCGGCGAGAAAGCTGCGCTGGTTGCCGAGCAGCATCACCTGTTGCGCCTCCGGCAAGCGCTCGGCGAGCGCCTGCTCCAGCGGCTCCGGCGCTACGTTGTGCCCCGAATTCAGTACGATGAGATTTTTCAGCCGCCCGGTGATGCGCCAATTGCCGCTTGCGTCGACTTCGCCCTGGTCCCCCGTGTGGAACCATCCGCCCTCGAGCGCCTTGGCCGTTTCGGCGGGGCGTTGCCAGTAGCCGGGGAAAATGTTCGGCCCACGGACCAGGATTTCGCCGCTCTCCGCCAGCGTCATTTCCACGCCGGGAATGGCAGGGCCGACGCGTCCCGGCTCGAAATGGCGCGGATCGTCCATCGTGCAGATCGCGGTGGTTTCGGTAAGGCCGTAGACCTGCAGCACCGGGATGCCGAGCATCATGAAAAAGAGCTGCGTCTCGGGCGCGAGCGGGGCCGAGCCGCAGATCAGCGCTTTGAGATTCGGCCCGATGCTCTTGCGCACGGCCGGAAACATCACGGCGCTCGCGAGCCACAGGCAGAAAGCATCGGCGAGTCCGCTTTCGCCGCGACGCCGGCGAAGGTATTCCCGCTTCGCGCGCGCGAAGACGGCGGCAGCCCAGCCGCCGCGCTTGCTGATACTTTCGTCGATCCTCGCGCGGACCCGCTCGAGCAGCGTCGGCACATTCAGAAAATAATCGGGCACGGCAAGTTTCAGCTCGTCCGAGAGCTTCGCGAGATCGGTCGAAAGCGCCAGGACGCTCTCGCGCGAAAGAAACGTCAGCATCGCGATCCAGGAAGCCGCAAAGCAGAAGGGAAGGTAGTGAAAGATTCTCTCCGTCTGGCCGCCACTACGTGGGGAACGGCTCATGAGCTGGTCGAGCCGCGCGTTCGTGCACCCGAGCATGTACGTGACGTTCGCCGCATTCAGCACCACGCCTTTCGGTTCGCCCGATGTGCCCGAGGTGTAGATGATGGTGACCGCGTCGTGATCGGCGTGGCGAAAGGGAGGCGCGGTTGCGCTAGAGTCGCCCGCGAAGACGGCGTCGAACGCCACGACGGGCGGCGCGCCCGGCCAAATCTTCTGAATTTCGGCGGCGAGCGCTGCCTCCGAACAGCAGATCAGCGAAGGCGCCGAATCCTTGACCATCGCGGTCAGTTCGGCAGGAGCCTGCCGCGCGTAGAGGGGCACGACGATGATGCCTTCGGCCATCATCGCCAGATCGATCGCGGCCCAGCGGATGCCGTTGGGGGCCAGCAGCGCGCAGCGGTCGCCCATTTTCAGGCCGCGCGCCTTGAGAAAATTCCGCGCGCTTCCCGCGAGGGCCAGGAGTTCCCCTCCGGTAACGGAAACATAGCGGCCATCGCGGATTTCGCGAAGCACCGGCGCCGTGGCCGCTTGCTCGAGCCGGGCGAAGATTTTTTCGAGAAAGGTCATGCTGCAACCGCTCCGCTGTGCGTTTCAAGCAGCTTGCGCAGCGTGGGGCTGAGCGGCGGCAGGTATTCCTCCCAGCCCAGTACGCCGGTCCGCACCGGAAAGTCCGGATAGCGGCGGGCCACGCGCTCCTCCAGGTAGACGCCCATGCGGGCCATCAGCTGGATGTTGTGCGCGACCGTGCGGCCCATGGCGTCGGGCATCTCGTCGGCTTCGGCATCGAGTGCGCGAAGTGCCGCGACGATCTTGTCCGCCAGATCGTCGTCGTCCACGCCCATCACGAGATGTTCGTGGCCGCGCTGGCGCATGAGGTTTCGAATCCGCTCATCCATGGTCACGCCCGCCGACGGCACGCCGGCGGGCATCGAGGTCACGATCGCATGAAAGCGCGAAGAGAGCAGGCGATCGCAAGACCGAAGAACGCTCACGATCTCATACATATTGAATCGCTCGGAGGAGAAGACCGGAGCTCCGCCGAGCTTCTCCGCAACGCGCTCGCACGCGTCGCGGTCGAGCATCTCCATGCCGATCAGGACGATAAAGATTCCGCGCGTTCTCCTGTATTGTTCTACTCCGCTCGCCATCGCCGCCAGATACTTTTCGTACGCGGCGTCCACGTCGCGGCCCGACTTATGAAAGTAGATGGTTCGATAGTAGCTCTTCTTGTATGCGCCGAACGCCGAGTGCGCCAGCCACTTGGCGAGCGATGGCTTCACGGGCCACCAGAAAGGATTGATGGGGCAGACCGCCAGAATTGGACTCGATCCGTCCCACCCTGCGTCCCGCAGCGCCTTGCTCCCGTAGTCGGGTCCGAGCGGTTCGAACGTCCACGCCGTATCCGTACCCAGTTCGGTCGCGATGCCCAGTTTCCCCAGGAGTGTCTGCGATTCGACGTTCCGCGTAATCACCAGCGAATCGCGGCAAAAGCGACGGCACATCCTCTGCAGCAACGGGTCCATCGCGCCCGCTTCGCCTCCGTACGCCACGCTCAGCTTATTCTGTGCCGAAGCGATTCCCAGCGCTCCGATCATCATGGCGGTAAGGGCGCTGGCGAATTTGCTCTTGAACATCGAGCCTTCGCAAGCGATCACGCCGTGATTCTTCCTCACTTCCGCGTGCAGAAACGGCGGGAAGACATCCGGCAGATGGACCTGCTTCGCATCGCCGAAATAACCGCGCGTCAGATCGAAGTTCTGCGTCATCACGCTCAAAGCAATGTTGTCGCAGCCGAGAATCCGCCGCAGCTGCCGCAGAATTTCTTCCACGCGAATATCCGAACCCGTGTTGCGCGTGCCGTTGTAGCCGGCCAGCAGCAGCTTCAGCCTTTCGCCGGGCTTCCACGCCTCGCCCGCGCCGAGCATCCATTCCAGCTTGTTCAACTCGATTAGCCCGCTGACCCAGGCCTCGATTGCGGCATCCATGTCAATCATGGGCGTGAATCCTGTGCCGCCGTGGCTGGCGCGGAAGCCGCGACCGATTCGGGGCCGGGCGAAGCGTCCGAAGGCCACTCGCGGTACTTGTAACTAAAGTTATTCTCCCGGCTGAAACGCAAGAGCGGATAGCAGTATTGCGAAAATGGAGCCGGGCGCCGGCCCATCTCGGCCACCACGCGCCGGTTGTCGAACACCGTGTCCCAGGTGAGGTAAGGCAGGAAAACCTTCAGGAGCGTTGCCAGCCCGCCGATCTTTCCGGCGCGGCCCGCCAGCGCGTTGATCGTCTTGGACGACAATCCTTCGAGACTGGGCGCGTAAACCGGCCCGCGCTTTCCCTGCGCCTTCGACAGCGCGTCGGTCAGTTGCACGAACGTTTCCGATTCTACGCCGGACGAGAGATGGTAAATCTCGTGCGCGGGTCTCTCTTTCTGGTGCAGCGTGGTGATCGCGTCCGCGACGTAATCCACCGGCACGATGTCCACGCGCCCATTCGGCTGGAAGGGAAGCACCGGCAGCCCGGCAAGAAACACGAACGCGCGCACCATTTCGAACTGATTTGTTTCCGGCCGCCGGCTGTCGCCGAGCACGATGCTGGGACGAAAAATCGTTCGCGCCACATCGGCGAGCAATTGCCGGACCATGTGCTCGCAAAATTTCTTTGTACGCGCATAGGGGTCGTAGTCCGAACGGTTCCAGTCAATGGCCGCATCTTCCTCGACCACTTCGTCGGCCCTTTGCCCGGCCACGGCCACGGTGCTGACGTGGCTGAACCGCCGCAATCCGTGCTGGTCCCGCGCGCGCATGGCGAGCTGGATCACTTCGAGCGTACCGCGAAGATTCACGTTGAGGCAGCTCTTCTCCGATTTGCGGTTCAGCGAAGCGGCGCAGTGGATTACGGAGTCGGTCGAGCGCACGAGCTCCCGGTAGTCGTCTTCCGCAAGGCCGAAGCGCTCCTCTGTGAGATCGCCCAGGAAAATGCGGATGCGCCCATTCAAATACTCCGCGAACGTCGGAAAATCCATGTGCAGCTGCAAGGCGCGCCAGATGCGGACGCGCGCTTCCTCGGGCTCGCGCGCGCGCACCAGCACGTTCAGCGAATCGCGATGATCCGCGAGCAGGTTTGAGGCGATGTGCGCACCGATGTAGCCGGTGCTTCCGGTCAGGAGGATGGACACGTTTTTTCGGCGTCAGGGCGTCGTCGCCGAAGCCGCGTCCTGGGCCGCGAGAGGCACGTTGCGGCGCGGCCGCGCTTCCGGCGGACGTCCTTCGATCAGAGGATAGCACCACTTTCGCAGCGCCGGAATGTGCACGTTGATCCAATAATCCCACCAGTCGATGGAGCGGGCGTCGTAGCCAAAGAGCGCCCTTTCCTCAGCCGGCAGGCCCGCGCTCAGCCTCTCCACGTTCGCGGCCTCGAACACGTGATCGTTGTGCAGGATGAACGGCTCGAAAAGCGTGATCAGCTTGATGACTTTTTCAAGTTCTCGTTCGTGCCGCGCGAGCGGTGGTCGCACGAAGGGGATCGGCTCCACGCTGCGATTGATGATCTGCACGATGATCTTCTGCGCGGGCGCCGAGAGCTTTTCGTAGCGCGCCTTCGAAACCGGAATGGCGTCGAATTTCAGCCGCAGCCGGTGCTGAAAACCGTTCTGCGAGCGATAGAACTTGCGGTGGCCGAGCCCGGTCAATTCGATCGAGCGCCGCATGTCGCAAGGGTTGGCCGCCGACGTAGCTAGGTGGTACATGCGCTCGTGGCGCCGCTCGACGAGGGCGGCGGCGATCAGCATCATGCCCCGGCATACCAGGTCCACGGGAATCAGGTCGAGGCACTTGCTTTCGTTGGTTGGGAGCTGGCGGAAGAACGTCCCCAGCAGGTAGGAAAGCGACGCCGACGTATTCACTCCCTCGTTCCATCCCCGAAACGGCTGCTCGATCGAAGATTCGACAATCGACGGCCGTGCCACGGCAATGGCGGCGCCCGGATTGGCCTCCAGAAAATTGCGGATTAGCGATTCGGACAGGCTCTTCGTAAACGTGTACGTGTTGGGCCAGCCGAGCTCGTTGGCCCGGCGCGTGCCCGCCTCCGTCAAGGTCTGTCGCAGCCAACGTACGCGGTTCTTGCGGATCTGGTTTTCGAGCGGTGCGCCTTGCAGATTCTTGGCGGCGTGTTCCTTTCCGCGCGCCTGACGCGCGAGACGCTCGGTCACATCCCGCGATTCCGCGCGCGCCTCGGTCTCGCGGACGAGTGCTTCGAGCGACCGCCATTCCTTCTCGGCGTCGAAACCCGGCGCGTTGTGAGGAGAATAGTTCTTGGGAAGTTCCTCAAGGATGCGGCCGTCGCGGTATCCGATGGCGTAGCACGTGGAAAGATGCAGCAGCGCCGCGTGATCGCACCCGCGCAGAAAATCGAGCAGGTAGGCCGTCGAACGCACGTTCATCGCCAGCGCGTCGCCGAGTGCGGGATTGAAGTCCGTCAGGCCGCCGCTGTTGACGATCACGTCGAGCGTCCTCACCAGCCGCCGTGCCTCCTCAGGCGCCAGGCCTAGGCCGGGTTTGCTGGCGTCGCCGGAGAGCACTTCCACTCGCTCGCGCAGGAAGTCCGCGAATCCGTCCCCGTGCCGCGCGGCCAAGCCGTCGAATACGGGTGATTCTTCGATGATGCGCTGGAACCGCTCGGCCGCCGTCGCCGTCCGATGGCCGCGGATCAGCAGAGACACACGGCCGATCTCGGGCAGGTCGGTCAGCAGCTTCGCGAGCCAGACTTTGCCGATGAAACCCGTCGCGCCGATCAGGAGAATGTGCCTCCCGCGCAAGGCCTCGCATACGGAAAGCGGCGCGCCATTCTTTCGCGAGTCGAAGTGGACGACGGGCACGCTGATTTTCGGCGACGGCCTCTCGGCTGTGCGGATGCCTTCATCGAGCGCTTCCGGACGTTTCGTGAAGCCGAGATCGAGCACCAACTGCTCGCGCGAGATCCGGCCATCGGGCCGGTGGCCGCGCAGCTTCGCAAACGGCCCGCGCGGTCGAATCACGGGATCGAGCAGCCTGCCGGTCGCCAGGTCGCCCCGAAAGTCCAGCCGGTTCGAGAGGATGCGCGCGACGCCGAGATGATTCGCGAGCGGGCGCATGATGTGGTCGAGGCCCTGGCTGACCAGCACGACTTCGCCGCCAGCCGCCAGCACCTCCTTCAGCTTCCCGACCCCTCGCAGTTTCAGCCGCGGCTTCAGGAAGTACTGGAAAAACTCCTCGCCCAGCAGGTCCAGTCGGTCGCGGCTCTCGCCTCGCAGGACCGTGTGCAGCAGGCGCGTGGCGAACACGCGATGGGTGGCGTAGAGGAACGGCCGGGCCAGCGCCAGAATCCCCATCGTCCCGCGCCGGGTCCAGCGCTCGAGAAAGGTCTGCGCGTTCCAGGTGAAGAATCCCACCGGCCTCACAGCCGTCAGATTTAGGAGGCTCCCTTCGACGCGCCAAAAGACTGGCCCGCGGGCAGACACCCGGGCGCCTTGCCCAAGTGCGGGATCAAACGCATTGGAATCAGTGGATTCGGATGAAGACATCGTACGGTGATTAGCCGAGAGTCGCTTCTAGCAAGGCGAAATTAGCACGCTTCCCTCACCCAGGCAAGCCACCCAGCGCTCAAGCGCGACCTCGACGCCACGAAACACGCATGTATTCAGCCGTCCAGCCAACCGGGGTCGCGGCAGCAGTTCGCGGTATCATCCGGAAACCACCGTCGAGCGCATGCGCCGGAGTTGCATGATGACTTCGGCAACGAGCAGCGGAAGGACCCACGATACCCAAGCGATTGTAACGATCCGGTCGACGGGCGGCTGAAGGTGGGAGGTCGGACCGAAGTCGTTCAGGATGCGGAACGTCACGAATGCGAATGTGACGACGTATGCCCGCACCATCCATTCCTTGTGGATCTGGATGCGCCGTCTCCGGATTGCGTAGTACGCCATGGCTGCCGTTGTCACCCAGGCGGTTGCCAACATAGCCAGTGCGAAGCCGAAGGCCCATCCAAAAGTGGTAGCTGCCGCCATGCGGAAGGCGCCGACGGAGCCTACCGCTACTCCACAGAGAAAGAGCCGGCCCGTCCAGCGGTGCAGGCGCGAATAGCGCGTGCGGAAGCCCGTCCAGAACTGCCATGGGCCGGCGAGCAGAGCTACCATGCCGCCCGTCATGTGCATCAGCAGCCAGCCGCGCATGGCCCAATAGTTGGCAGCGCCCTGGATGGGATCGGTGAAGGCTGCCTGGTCGTAGTTGAGATAGTAGCGGAAGACGTATTTGAGCACGAAGCCGATAGCGATCGCCACAACTGCAGCCGAAGCCAGGAGCTTTGCTGCGAGACTCGGCGCCCTACTTTTCGGCGGGGTTATGGCGCGGCCGGAAGCTCCCACGGTGGACATGTGTTCCCCCATTTTGGGCCGAATAATCGCACCTGAGCTGAAGCCAAACAAATGAGATTTTGGTGAGTAGGCGCCCCACCGGCACCCCCTCGTCCCGAGCACGGCCGTAAGGTGTCTCTGCCGTTTCAGCTCGGCCGGACGTACACTTCCAGGAATTCGCTGCGCACGATCGTATGATTCGCGTCGCCTTCATTGTGGCTGGTCCAGTGCTGCATCAGCTCATCCAGCATGGCTTTCTGTTTTGCAGCGTCCAACCTTGAAAGCGCGATCTTGGTCGGGCCGAAATAGTTGCGGAACATATCGACCACTTCCGCCGGTCCAAACGGGAAGTCGAACGTTATTTCGCGTTTCGTGGTTTCGATCCGGGCCTTCGGGCCGAACCGCCCGCGCACAACGGACTCGTCGCCCCACAGAACCGGCGCCGGCACGCCGGGGGGAGGAGGCGCGTACTTGCCGTTGATTTTGAACATCTGCCCGGGGAAGCTTTGGGGAGTCCAATTTGCCATGGCGATCAGCCCGCCCGGCTTGCACACGCGCAGAAATTCCTGCGCCACGCGCTCTGGCCTGGGCGCGAACATCGCGCCGAACATCGAGTACACCACCTCGAACTCGCCGGCCTCGAACGGCAGCTCCTCCGCGTCCCCTTCGATGAATCGGATCTTCAGTCCTTCCTTCTCCGCGGCGGCCTTCGCTTGCTCCAGTAGGTTCGGAGCGAGGTCCAACCCCGTCACGTCCGCCCCAGTGCGCGCCGCAGGCAGTGCCTGGTTGCCCGTTCCGCAAGCTACGTCCAGCACGCGCATGCCGTGTTTCAGTCCCAGGCGGTCGACGAATTCCTCCCCGCGGCTCTCGTTGAGGCTGGCTATGCGCCCGAAATCTCCGGCCATCCAGCCGGCCTTGAGCGCCTTCTTGATCTCTGCAATGTTTGGTGTCGCGCTGGCCATACGGATCTCCTCGCTCCTATTTTAGTGCCCTCGGTCAGAAGTGAACCACCTAGCTCCCATGGCTTGTCATCCCGAACCCGTTCTGTCCTGAGCCAAGCCAAAAGCCGCGCGATCTGCGGACGGCGATGCGCGTCCGTCATCCCGAATCCAGCCGCGCTCCTGGCGGATGCGGGTGAGGGATCTGCTTCCTGTTCCTCGCCGTGCCCAGAGCGCACGCCTCTGTTGACGCTGATGTCGTGAACCTCGGATTTGTGGGAGCAGATGTGCGGATTATACCCGGCCCCTTACCCTTAAGGAAGAGAGAGAAGGATTTCGCGCTCGCCACCTCTCGATTCTAATCGCTACACTTTGGCAGGTGCGCTCATGGCTCGATTCGCAGCCATTCTGCGGAGATCAGCGCCCAGAAATCTCGTTTTCTCCCTCTATGATCGTGGTTCGCTTTCCGCCTTGAATCTCCATTCCTTCTTGCACAACGCCGCTCGGCCAGAGAACCCGCACCACATCGGCCTCGCCCGCGGTTCCGAGCCCGGCGAGAATTTCCGGCGGACCCTGTCCGAGATAACCCGAGGCTCCGGAAATCTCGAAAACCTGCTTCTGTGCGCCGGAAAAGATCTCAATCCTGTTCCCTATACCGAGCTTGTTGTCGGTGCCGCCGCGGAACGCAAGCTGCAGCCAATCGTTTTTGTTGCCTCCGACGTTTTCGAGCAGCACCGGCGGCAGATGGTTCTGCGTAATCAGCAGGTCGGTCGAGCCGTTGCCGTCGTAATCAAACGCGACCACGCTGCGGGGGTTGCGCAGCGCGATCTTGTCGAGGCCGGTCTCGTTCGTGACGTCTCGAAATCCCGCCGTCCCTTCATTGCGCAAAAGGATGATTCGCCCTTCGTCCGAGAAATTCTCGCCGACAGCCACAAGGTCTTCCCTGCCGTCGTTGTCGTAGTCGAGCGCGGCAATCCCCCAGCCTCGCATCCACCCCGGATCGGTCAGTGGAACGCGCTCGAACGATTTTCCTCCTACGTTCCGCCACACGCTCAGCCCGGGCGGCACCCAGTGCGTGAACGCCAGGTCTATCCGCCCATCTTGGTCGAAATCGAGCGCGGTGACTCCGGCCGTCGGTCCCGGCATATCTCCAGACCACGGCGTCGTGACGCGAAAGGCTCCCTCGCGCGTGTTCAGGAATATCGCCGGAAATTTCTCCCATGCGGCAACAACCAGATCGATCCCAGGCACGCGCGCCGCTTCGTAATTCAAATCTGTTGTGATCGCGCCGACCGACGGTGCCGCGCCGCCGAGTCTCAGATTCTTCGTCCAGTCCATGAAGGTTCCGTCGCCCTTGTTGCGCCACAGGATGTTTCCCGGACCAACTTCAACTTCGGGGAATTGGAACGGCTGCGCGGGATCGTCGAGCGGGAAATCGTTGAAGCGCGTCACGTAGAGATCGAGGTCGCCATCGTGGTCGTAGTCGATAAACGTCACGCCGAGCACGAGCCCGCCCGTGCGCACTCCCGCCGCGTCGGTCACATCCTCGAACGTGCCCTTGCCCCCGTTGTGAAGGAGCGCGACGCCGTCGTCGAAGCTGACGGCCAGGTCGGGGTGACCGTCGTTATCGTAGTCGCCGACGGCGCAGCCGAGTCCTCTGCCGCGAAAATCAAGCTTCGCCGCCTTCGTGACATTCTCGAACTTGCCGTGCCCGGCATTTCGATACAGAGCTGCATCACCGCGTCCATCGGCGTCGGCCAGGAAAATGTCCGGCCGGCTGTCGCCGTCGTAGTCGAAAACGCAGGCCCCGCTACCCAGGAAATCTGCCAGCGCGTGCGCTTCTTGCGGATCGGACTCCGCAACCGCAACTGGCTCTTTGCCTCTCGCGTCGCCGCTCCCTTTTCGCAATCCATTGCGCTGGCTCAGCCGGGCTCTCTTGTCGTTAGCTGCGGATCGTTCCCCGGCAAGCCCCGAAATCCGCGTTACATCGACAAAACGGACCGGAACCGCGGGTGCAGCGGGACTAGGCGGCGCGATCATCTCCTCGGCGAGCGCGTATCTCCCCTGCTGGCCGTAGCCGCTGCCCATCGGCTTGCCAAGATGCTGGTCGGTAACATGCTGAGCGCGATTGAGGTGCTCCAGCGCACCGTGCACGTCCCCTGTCTGCCCTTCCGCGTGCGCGAGGCCGAATTCGGCGGAGACGTGGAATGGGTCTGTCTCGACGGTCTTCCGAAACTCCGCGATCGCTTTCGCATACTGTTTCTGTTCCGAATAAAGCAGTCCGATGAAGTAGTGCGCGTCCGCGTCGTCCGGATCGAGCGCCGCGACGTTCTGAAAATCCTGGAGCGCGGCGTCGGCTCGGCCGAGAGTCCTTTCCAGGAGCCCCAGATTGAACCAGGCGCGCGAGCTTCGCGGATTGCGCTCGGCGGATTTGACGAGCACCTTCTCTGCATCGTCGTAATGTTGCATCTGCATCAAGGCGATTCCCATATTCAGGCAGCCCGTGTCGGACTGCGGGTTCATCACGCAGGCCGTCTGAAATTTGCCCAGGGCGCGGTCGAATTCGTGGTGAGCCATCAGAGCTACGCCAAGATTGTTTTCTCGGTAGGCGTCGGCGAACGGTACGGCTTGCTCCGCAGCAATTG
>DATLWP010000397.1:0-4678 GCA_035576265.1 Candidatus Polarisedimenticolia bacterium | reverse complement strand
GACCATCAAGGAAACCGCGGGCGTGGGGCAGGCGTCGGTTGCGAGCCACACAGGCGTGCCGGAGGCGGAGACGGCCTCGGCGGCCACGCGCGCGAAGCGTTCGGAGCCGAAGCGCGTGTCGTAGCCGACGACGACGCCGCTTCCGGGCTTCTCGGCGCGCACGACGTAGCGGGCGATGGCGTGCGCCACCTTGCGGACGTTGCCTTCCGTGAAGTCCTCGGCGATGACGCCGCGCCATCCGTCGGTTCCGAATCGGATTTTGGTCATCGGTCTCCCGTCAAGATGAGCAGTCGCGATGCCACGTGTCCTCCTTCGCCAAGGCTTCGGCGAGGAGAGCGGCTCGATATCGTAGCACGGCGCGCTGAGACCGCGATGAGTGTCGATTAGCAGCGACAGCCGCCTTTTGTTTTCAAAGAGTCGCGTCATTTTCTAATCGCCAGAGTGTCGATTAGGGCCTCGGGTTCGGCTGCTGGAAAGAAAGGGGATAGCGGGCCAGGATTTGGGGCGAAGGCGAAAGCTCGCGCGGGTGAAGCAGCGCGAAAGGTGGAACGGCGTGCCGCGGCAGAGCAGAGGTTATGTCGGACCTTAAGGTTCGACCCCCTAAAGAGCGTGCTGAAAGAGGCGGCGGGGGACTTTCGCTGCGGCTCGCAGCAAGTCCCTCGACGGCGCTTGGAACAGCGCGGCCACGTCCTCGTGGGTCTTGTCAGCCTCTTAGCTCGCACTGCAAACCTCCACGTCCAAGCTGCCATTTTCGCAGGGTTTAAAAGACTAAATCCACTCGCGGGCATCGATTCAAAGAAAACCCCGTCCTGATTAGGCTTAACTGAGACAGCCCAGGAGATCGGTCTCTTCTGGAAAACTTCATCGGAACTACCGATTACAGAGTGTTGCAACGACCGTCTGAGCTGGCACCGTTAATCACACATCTGACTGGTATCGGGAAAGGGTCTGTCGAACGGTCTACGGTTTCCCGCTTGGGCGCATCCCTGGTAGCGCGACTAGCCAAGCTAGAGCGGCCGACAAGAAACCTACTCCGAGGAGAAGGGGGACACGGGTGACCTCCCGGATGTGGTTCAGACGAATCGTGACGTCACTCGCCTGGAGTGGTGACCAGGATGCGCCATCTTTGACGGCAAGCTCTCCATCCCGAAGCCGCCCATTGAGTAGTTTTCCCCGAACGTAGACCTCGAAAGTGTTCTTTCCTCTTTCAAGTGGTTCTTGGCGGACGATAGGCGTCCAAAAGTAATTTCGCTGAAAGTCATGCAGCGCCGTCCCAAGTTGCACGATTCCAAATGCAAGGAACACGATGGCCAGGATGAGGAACGTCAAACGAAAATTCCGCATGGGAGCGCCTCCGCAATCGCATCTTCCCCTGAGTGGGAACATGATATACGCATTTCACCGGACATGATTACTCGGATCATTGGACGGTTGCTCCTAGCAAGTAGATAGGGGTCTCCTTGTTTATAGCCGTACGTTAAGAACTGGGACAGGACGCGGCGGCGAGTCGACTACATGCTGCGGGTGGTTCTGCGCAAAGGTGGGCGCGGCAGGAGAACCGTATGCCGCGCTGAAGACCGCGGCGCTACATTCAAACCTTTGGACCAGGACGCTAGCGCGCTGCCGAACGGGGCGCGGGCTGGGTCAGTTGCTTGACGAGGTAGATGATCTGGCCGAGGTGATGCTGGGCGTGGGCGGCCATGCGCAGGAAGACGGCGAAGCGGTTGTTGGAGGGCGTATCAGCGGAGTAGGGCGCGACCAGGTCTTCCGCGGACTGCCTGCGGATGGTGGCGGCGACCATGGCGATGGCGCGATCGAAGTCCGCAAGAACCTCCTCGTCCGGGCGCTTCGAGGCGTCGGTGAATTCGAGCTCGCGGTTGCGGACGTAGCCGGTGCCGGCGATGTGCGCGCCGATGTAGTGGTTGAGATTGCCGGTGAGATGCAGGAGCAGATTACCGATGCTATTGCCGTAGGGGAACGGCTTGCGCCAGAACTGCTCGGTGGAGATAGGCTCGAGCAACTCGTGGATTTTGTCGCGAACCTCTTCGTAATACGAGGCCAGCGTGGAAGCGACGACGGGAGCGAGTTCCGGCATGGCGCGTATCTCCTTGGCAGAAGTTCCGCCGAGTATAGCAGGAGTGAATTATCCACGCGCGCCGGCCGGTGCCCCAGGCAAGGCTGCCGCGCTAAGGACCGCCGAAAGGCAACGGCAGATCCCTCACCGACGTCCCCGACCGGCCGGGTTCGGGATGACAAGGCGATGGTTGGGGCGGCGCTACATTCAAACCTTTGGGGCGGAGTCTGTCGAGCGGAAGGACAAGGTGCGACATGCGAACCTCCGGCGCTAAGCCTGCCGCACTGAAGGTGAGCGACTGCCCCGCAGCGCACAACTATGAAAAACGGCGCAGCAAGGATTAGAATGGCCGGAACGAATCCCGGAGGGACACCATGAAATCTGCGCTCAGGACAGTGCTGGCGATCGCTGCGCTTGGTCTGCTCGGCGCCATTCTCGCAGTGCGGGCTGCGGGACCGAAGACGGAGACGGTGCAATTCCCGAGCAGCACAGGAACGATCAGCGGTTTCCTGGCCACACCCGCAACGCCGGGGCGCCACCCGGCGCTCGTGGTGATCCACGAATGGTGGGGCCTGACCGACTGGGTGAAGGAGCAGACGGAAAAACTCGCGGGGCAGGGTTACGTCGCGCTGGCGGTGGACCTATATCGCGGCAAGGTGGCCACCGATCCCGGGGAGGCGCACGAACTGATGCGCGCGCTGGCCCAGGACCGGGCGGTGAGCGACCTGAAGGCGGCCTTCACCTATCTCGGCGCGCGCCAGGACGTGGAGCCCGACCGCATCGGCTCGGTCGGATGGTGCATGGGGGGCGGCTATTCTCTGCAACTCGCGATTCACGAGCCGCGCCTGGCGGCCTGCGTGGTGAACTACGGCGCCCTGCCCACCGATGCGAACGACATCGGGCAGATCGCCGCGCCGGTGCTGGGGAATTTCGGCGCGGACGACCGCGGCATTACGCCTGAGGACGTGCGAGCCTTCGAGAAGACGATGAAGGGCATGAACCGGAGCATCGACGTGAAAATTTACGACGGCGCCGGGCACGCGTTCGAAAATCCGGGCAATAAGGCCGGCTACCGCGCGGCAGCCGCCGCGGATGCCTGGGCGCGCACCGTGGCCTTCCTGAACAAGACGCTGAAGTAGGCTCGTGCGCGAACGCAGATTCGCTCGGGATCAGCGGTTGAGGCGGCGCAGCAATTCCTGCAGGCGCGCGCGGTCGGCGGCGCCCATGCGCGTGAACTCCACTCCCATGCCCTTGTTCGCCTCCGCATAACGCACCACGCCGTGCATGCGCATCTCTCCCTCGGGCAGCGCGAACAGCATCTGCAGGACGGTGCCCACCGGAACAATCGTGGTTGTGGAGATGAAGACCCCGCCGGCGCTCAGATCGCGCACGCGCGACACATTGCGCGGCCCGCTGGAGTGCCACGACACCCACATGCCCTTTGACACGACGATGCGCGCGCTGCGGCGATTCTCTTTCGATCGAGTCCGCGTCATGGCGAGCGATCCAGCCTCACGACCTCTGCGACAGCCGGCGACCAAAAACAATTTAGGATGACATGGCCCGAAATTCCACGCGCCAACTCAATCGCCTACAAGGGAAATACGGCCGTCTCGGCTTGAAACTTTCACGCGCTGCATCTTCCCCGGCGCTGAATTGACGCTGCGCCGACCCTTGCATGCGCGCTCCGCCGGAAGCGGACACCGGACGATCACTCCCGATCCCGCTGAGCCGGGTGATGCCGAGTCTAGGCCCTTCCCCGAATGAAAACAACAAGGCTTCCGCTTGTTCTCAGCGAGAGGTGCCCGAGATCGTCTGCTCTATTGGAAGGCACCTCGGTCGAAAACGCTGGCGACCCCCCGCGGCCTGTACCCCGCGTTCAGATCGGTCACGTTTCTACCCCTAAGAATTCGGGATGGCGATGAGCATTCCTCGCCAAGGCGCATAAGTCTCTTTGCCACAATGGATTAGGCGGGCTCCGGCGCTGGCCTAAGACATGCAAAGGATAGGCGAAGCAGACGGATGCTAAGCCGAGCCGTAGCCGGGGATTCGAGGGTGTGATCGTGGAAGAGCCAAGAGCCAGAACGGAACACATTGCACCGCAGCAAAACTCTGAGACGAGAACGGGGCGCTTTCGCCGAGCCTACGCACGCGGCGCGCGTTCGTCGCAGAACATGCGCGGCTTTAGCATGGTGGAAATGGCTGTCACGGTCGGGATAGTCCTCGTCCTCAGCGCGATCACGGTTCCCACTTTGATACCTGCATATGAGAATTACCGCCTGACGTGGCAGGTCACGACGCTTTAGAGCCTCATCCAGCGGGCGCGCTACGCCGCTGTGAAGCGGAATGGCAACGTTGGAGTCAACCTCATCCCATCGGGGACTCCCGCATGCCCGGGTGGGTGCGTGTTCGTGGATGAGAATAACAACGCCGCGTACGACGCCGGCGAGCCGATGGTTGCACTTCCGTCGGACATCACGATCGTGCCCGCAGGTACGCCTCCGGCCCCTGCTTCGATGGGAGCAGGTTACGCGCTTGCCGTCCCACCTGCCTGGCCGGGTGTTCCAATTACTTTCAATTCGCGTGGGACCGTGAACGGCGGGG
>DATLWP010000396.1:0-1893 GCA_035576265.1 Candidatus Polarisedimenticolia bacterium | reverse complement strand
GAAAGTCCGTTCAAGGTATCCGCGAGCAGGCGGATTTCCGCATCGAGCCGATAGTGGTGATTGCCGACGAACAATCCGAACTCGTGAACGCGGTCGGCATTCTTGAGCTCGCCGAAAACTTCAGTGTCCATCCACTTGCAGCTTTCGCTCCGCGCAAAATTCCCCGCCACGATCGGCCGGCACTCAATTCCCTTTTCCGCCATTGCCCGAACGACCTGCGCCCGTCCAATGGGCGCGCCGGGCTTGATGACCAGGCTGAACCCAAACCAGCTGCTCTGGCCAATTTCCTTTTGGATTTGAAAGTGGCGGTGATCACCCAGAACCGACTTGAATTGCTCTGCGTTCTCTCTCCTCGTCCGGATGAATCCCGGCAACTTCTTGAGCTGCTCCAAGCCGATGGCAGCGTTCAATTCCGTCGGCCGAAGGTTGTAGCCGGGTAGCACGAATCGGAAAGATTCGTAGAACGGATCGTCACTCTTTTCGCCGCACACGCGATTCTTCTTGGGCAAATTGCGCGTCCAGCCGTGCGCGCGGAGACAAATCAGGATGTGGTAAAGCTCCTCGTCATCGGTCGCCACCATCCCGCCCTCCATGGTCGAAATATGATGGCTGAAGAAAGTGCTGAACGTTCCCATCAGGCCGAACGTGCCACTCATTTTGCTCCCGAAACGTCCGCCCAGCGACTCGCAGTTGTCCTCAAGCAGGATGATGTCCCGTGAGCTGACAAGCTTTTTGATCCTTTCGAAATCATTAGGATTCCCGAGCAAATTGACGGCGACGACAATGCGAGTCCTATCTGTGATCGCCTCCTCAAGCGCATCGAGATCGTAATTAAGCGTTTCGGAATCAACGTCAACAATCTTCAGCTTCAGACCGTACTGGTGAAAGGGAAAATAAGTGGTTGACCAGGAAACGGCGGGGACAATGACCTCATCGCCGCGCTTCACACGGCTCCCTTCCTGGTAGGAAAGAGCAGCCGCCATGAGCAGATTGGCGGATGATCCGGAATTGACCATGACGCAGTATCGAGAGCCCACGTAGCGTGCGAAATCGGCTTCAAACTCCGCCACCCTTTCGCCCATCGTGAATTGCCCGGAGCTGACCACATTCCGGATGGCGGCAAGTTCCGCTTCATCCCAAGTCGGACTTGCCAACGGATAATTCTTGTCCACTCGCGTTCCCTGTCCCATGCAAATAGAAGTCGTAAGTCTGCTCCAAGGCTTTTCTTAGTGGTGTCTGGGATTTCCAACCCCAACTTTTGGCCCGGCTGACGTCCAGCAATTTCCTCTGCATCCCGACCGGCTTCGAAACGTCGTGCTTAAATTCGCCCTGATAGCCGACGACACTGGCAACCAAGCGATAATACTCGTCAATGGTCAGGTCCTCGCCCGTTCCAACGTTCATGGTTTCAGGAAGACTCTCAAAACGATTCACCGCCTCCACCAAGCAATGCGCCAGGTCGCCGGCGTACATGAATTCGCGCCGGGCTGAACCGTCTCCCCACACCTCGACCGATTTTTCCTCATTGGCCTTCGCAAGGTGAACTTTGTGAAGCGCCGCCGCAATGAAGTGAGATTGCCCTGGATCAAATTTGTCGTGCCGTCCAAAAAGATTACAAGGCAAGAGCGTCTTGTATTCAAACGCATTGTCCTGCCGCGAGACGTATTCGCACAATCGCGCCACGGCAATCTTCGCGAGCGCATAGCCTTCATTCGTCGGCTCAAGCTCTCCGGTCAAGATCATCTCTTCCGTGAGCGGATTCTTGGCGTTGCGGGGATACATGCAGGAGCTGCCCAAATTGATGAGACGCTTGACCCACGCCCGGTGGCAAGCGTGGACCAGATTTCGCCCCATATCGAGATTTTCAGTGAAAAAGGAAAGAGGCTCGCGAAT
>DATLWP010000395.1:0-5895 GCA_035576265.1 Candidatus Polarisedimenticolia bacterium | reverse complement strand
GTATCGAAGGGCGTCGTGTCTTCGCTGGACAACCACTCGCGGTCCGTCACGTACGGCGAGCTCGTAGGCGGCAGGCTGTTTAACCTACCGTTCACGGGAAAGGCACCGTTGAAACCCGTGTCGCAGTACAAGCTGGTCGGCGCAAGCGTTGTGCGCAACGACATGCCCGCCAAAGTGAGCGGTCATTACGTCTATCTGCAGCACGAGCGCCTGCCCGGCATGCTGCACGGACGCGTGGTGCGTCCGCGGGGCCAGGGGCCCTACGGCGCTGGAGCAAAGGTCGCGAGCATTGACGAAAGCTCGATCCGCAACATCCCCGGAGCGCGCGTGCTCCGCAAGGGCGATTTCGTCGGCGTCGTCGCCGAGAGAGAATGGGACGCCATCCGCGCCGCCTCGCAACTGAAAATCAACTGGGACATGCCGGCCACGCTGCCGGGCAGCGACACTCCCTTGTACGAAGCGATGCGCGCGGAAACGACTACGGACCGCGTCGTTTTCAACAAGGGCGACGCGGCCAGTGCGTTCTCCGGAGCCGCGCACGTCGCCTCGCAGACTTGCCGCGGTCCTTACCAGTCGCACGCTTGTTTCGCGCCCAACGCCGCGCTTGCCGCCGTGACTCCCGATTCCGCGCTCGTCCTCTGCCCCACGCAGGATTGTTACAACCTGCGCCGCAGCCTCGGGCGCGTGCTGGGAATGCCCCAAGAAAAAGTGCGCGTGCAGTACCGCGAGTCGTCGGGCACCTACGGCCACAGCACGCACGACGACGTAGCCATGGCCGCCGCCATCCTCTCGCAGCTCGCCGGAAAGCCCGTGCGCTTGCAGTTCATGCGCTGGGACGAGCATGGCTGGGACAACTACGGCCCGGCGCACGTGGGAGAAGTGCGCGCCGCCGCCGACGCCGACGGAAAAATCGTGGCTTACGAATACAACGGCTGGCACCACAACTGGTGCGCCGTGGAAACGTCGGAACAGTTGGCGCTCGGAACCGCTGCGGCGGAATGGCGGCTGGGAATGGCGCAGCAGGTCAGCCCGCTCAATTGCGCCGGAATGTACGAAATTCCCAACCGGCGGCTCGTCAACCACCAGGTGCCCGGCCTCAAATATCTCAAGGGAGCCTGGCTGCGCTCGCCGCTCGATCTTTCGTTCTCGTTCGCTTCGGAGCAGGCCATCGACGAGCTCGCGCACCTCTGCAATATGGACGCCTACGCCTTCCGCCAGCGCAATATCAAGGATGAGCGCTGGCTGGGCGTGCTCAATGCCGCCGCGCAGGCCGCGAAATGGACGCCGCGGGCGCCCGCTGCGGAGCTATCGGATGCGAAAGTCGTCTCCGGGCGCGGCATCGGAGTGGGCACGCATCTTGCTTCCTACGGCGGCGCCGTCGCCGAAATCGAAGTCAACAAGGAGACGGGCAAGATCGTTATCAAACATCTGTACGGCGCGATCGACGCGGGCCTCGCCGTCAATCCGGGCTTCATCGAAAGCCAGATCTGCGGCCAGCTCGTGCAGACCGCCAGCCGCATGCTGCACGAAGAGGTGACGTTCAACAAAACCAACGTCACCAGTCTCGATTGGAACGGCTACCCGATTCTGCGCTTCGAGGAATGTCCGGCGGTCACGCCGGTTGTGGTGCAGCGCCTGGATCAGAGATCCTCGGGCGCGGGCGAAGAGGTGATGGCGGCCGCGGCGGCGGCGATCGCCAACGCGTTCTTCGACGCTACGGGCGTGCGCATGCAGCAGTTCCCGATGACGCCGAAGCGCGTTCTCGCCGCGCTCAGCCACGCCTAGCTCTCGAGCGGCGCGAGCCGGCGGCACGACAGCCGAAGCTGTCGCCATCAAGGGACGTAGCGCGGATCGACGGCTCCCTTGCCCGCCGAGAATTGCACGTCCAGATGGGGAATGTTCGTGAGTTCGAAGGTTGCCGAGGCGAGCCGGATTCGGTTGCCCGACTTGTCGACTTCTTCCAGAACCCTCGTGAAGAGTCGATCCCTGACGAATCTCCGCCTGCGGTAGTCCACGATGTACCGCACCGTGAACTCGATCCAATTATCGGTAGCGGCGAGCGTAATCATCGGTTCGATGTGGCTCTCTTCAAGGCGATATTTGTCCCTCGCCCTTCTCCACGATTCGGCGGACGCGCGGGCGTAGTCGCCGCAAATCTCGTCCACCACTCCCGTCAAAACTGTTCTCGTGTGTTCCCAGTCCGATCCATATCTCACGGGAAGAGTGATCTCATCCCACAGGAACGGAAAATCCGCGGAATAGTTGAACACCGGCTCTTTGAAAATGAAGCTGTTCGCCACCCGCACGATCCGCCCGTTGTAGAGATCGGCGTTCACCCATTGCCCCACTTCCATCAGCGTAGTGCGCAGGATGCCGATATCGATCACGTCGCCTTTGATCCCGCCCAACTGGACGCGGTCCCCGGGTGAGTAAAAGTTGCCAAACGATATCGCCACCCACCCCGCCACGCTCGCAATCACTTCCTGCAAGGCAAACGCGATCCCAGCGCCCGCAACACCAAAAGCGACCGTGAATTGACCAAGTCGGTCGCTGAAAATGGACGCCAATAGCAGGAACCCCGCCAGATATCCGAGGAAGCCGAAGAACTTCCGAGTCCGGTAGCGCGTCTGCGGGTCAGCCACGTAACGAGAGAGAGATTTCCCAAGGAAGCGAACCAACACATAGATCACCAGAAGGCCGATCGCCGCGCCAACGAGCTTTCCCACCGTGGGATCGAACAGCCATTTCCCCAAGTAGCTTGTCATGATTGCCTCCTCCGAAGCGTCGTGGAGCGAGGCGCTTCGCTCTCATCAATCGAAATTCACCGAGAAATCAGCCGTAGGTAGATGTTGGTCGGACGACGCCTACGAGGCTTCCCTATTCGCCACGCACGCTACTTCCGGTTCCTCTGTATACTTACGCCAGCGCCGCCGAATTGTCACCAGCTTGCATGGCGCGCCCCACTCTCCGGGCGATTGGCACCTGCGCGTAGCGCATTGACGCGACGAACGGGGAATTGAATCGGCGCCCTGCAGGTGGCAGGGTCCTATTTCGATCACGCTGCGATTGAGGTAGATACAGGCGGTTATGATTCGGATCGTCCGGTCCGGCCCTTCAAGCTAAGGGGGAATTGATGAATGTCCGAGCCGCGGTGGCCTATGAGGGCCGGAGGCTGTTCTCGATCGAAGAGCTCGAATTGAGCGGGCCCGGCCCGGACGACATCCTGGTTCGCATCATCGGGGTGGGCCTCTGTCATACGGACGTCAAGGCGCTCGCAGGAGGCATGGGCGTTCCCAAGCCCGTCGTCCTCGGCCACGAAGGCGCGGGCATCGTTGAACGCGTGGGTGAGCGCGTCACCAAGGTCCACCCCGGCGATCACGTCGTCCTCACGTACGATTCTTGCGGGGCCTGCCACGCGTGCCGCGGCGGAAATCCCGCCTACTGCGCGGACACGACGGCGCTGAACTTTACCGATGGACGCTCCAGTGAATCGGGCGCGTTTCGCAAAGGAAACGAGCTCGTGCACGGCCACTTCTTCGGCCAGTCCTCATTTTCGAACTACGCCATCTCGAGATCGCGCAACACCATCCCCGTGCGCAAGGATGCACCGCTCGAAATTCTTGGGGTGCTTGGCTGCGGCGTGCAAACCGGGGCTGGAGCGGTGATGAATTCGCTCCATCCACCGGCGGGCGGCACGATCGCAATCTTCGGAGCCGGCCCCGTGGGGCTCAGCGCCGTCATGGCCGCCGCCTTGTGCGGCTGCTCCGCGATCGTCGCCATGGACGTGCTCGAGCCGCGCCTAGCCATGGCCAAGCAACTGGGCGCGACGCACGCTGTGCTCGTCGGCCCAGGCGTCGAAACCGCGGGCCAAATCCGGAAAATCGTCCCCGGTGGCGTGGACTACGCGCTCGACACCACCGGCCGCGCCGACAGCATTCAGCACGCCGCCAATTCGCTCGCGCCCAAGGGCCACTTCGGCTTCGTCACCATTCCGCCGGGCGGCCTGGGACTAAACATGACTACAGTCATGCTGCAGGGCCTCAGTATTCGCGGAATCGTGCAGGGCGATAGCGTGCCGGACGTCTTTATCCCTCGCCTGATCGACCTCCATCTGGCCGGGCGCTTTCCGTTCGACCAGTTCGTCACAAAGTATCCCTTCGAGCAGATCAATCAGGCGGTCGACGATCAAGCCAGCGGAAAAGTCGTGAAGCCGGTCTTCACATTTCCGGCGTGACGCGGCTTCGTGAGCCCTTCGCCAGCGGTTACCGTTTCTGCTGGCCGCTTGGCGGTACTGCGGCTCCAGCGGAACTCGGCACGGCCGGTGTCGCGGGCTTGAGCGCGCCGAGCACTTCAGGCGGAAGCTTGTCCGCCCGCGCCACCAGCGCCGTCACCTGCCACATCTGCTTGTCCGAAAGCGACGCGTGGAAGCCCGGCATCCCGGTCAGGCGTATGCCGTTCTTAACCTTCCAGTAAGTGACGCCGGGGGGATCGTCCGTCACCTCTCCCATCGGGCTGAAGAGCATCGGCGGGTCCGGAAACATGCCGTTCGGGGCCGCCCCGATGTTTTCCTGGTCTGGCAAACCGTGGCAGAAAGCGCAATCCTTCCGATAGATTTCCGCACCGCTCATGAGGTCGGTGGTCGTGAAGCTGGAAACTTCGCGCTTGGGAGCGTCGCGCCGGATTCGCTCGTACAATCCCGCTCTCGCAAGAAATTTCTCGAGTGGCATGGGAGGGTCCGACGTCGCTACCGGCATGCGTCCGCTTACCAAGTACGCTATGAAGAGGGCCGGAATCAGCAGGACCCCTACGATCAGACCAATAAGAAACTTTTTCATCGACCCTCCTCTGTCACTTGCATGGACTTGTGGATATCACACCGCCTGTTTTGGTTGCCACCCATTTTACGGCCTCCTCCATTTTGGAAAACCGACGTGTGGGGAAATGCGGCTTGCGCGCCTACCGGCGATGCGGGGAGAATGCGGAGGCATTTTCAGGAGGCTTCCTCATGTTCCAGAGCGATTTGCTGAAAGAGCGGACCATCCTGATCACCGGCGGCGGCACCGGCTTGGGCCGTGCCATGGCGCTTCGATTTGCCGAGCTCGGCGCCACACTGTTTCTCGTCGGCCGCCGCGAAGATCCCCTCGCCGAAACCGCCAAAGCAATCCAGGCCAAAGGTGCGCGCGCTGCCTATGCCACCGCCGACATCCGCCAATTCGCTGCGGTCGAAGGCGCCGTTGCCGCTGCGGAAAAGGAATTCGGCCGCCCCTTCGGCGGGATCGACACGCTCGTGAATAACGCCGCCGGCAATTTCATCGCGCGCACGGAAAAGCTCTCGCCCAACGCGTTCAACGCCGTCGTTAGCATCGTGCTCCAAGGAACATTCCACTGCACGTTGCTCTTGGGCCGCCACTGGATCGCCGCGAAACAGCCCGGCGCCGTCTTGAACATCGTCACGACCTATGCCGATGCCAACTGCGGCTCGGGCTTCGTCGTTCCCTCGGCCTGTGCGAAGTCTGGCGTGCTGGCGATGACGCGTTCGCTCGCCGTCGAATGGGCGCGCCACAAAATCCGCCTCAACGCCATCGCCCCCGGCCCGTTTCCCACGCAAGGTGCGTTCTCTCGCCTGCTGCCCAGCACGGAACTCGAAGAGAAGACTCGCAGCTGGCATCCCATGAAACGCTTCGGCCGTCCGGAGGAGCTCGCCAATCTCGCCGCCTTTCTCGTGAGCGAGCAGGCTGGCTACATCAACGGCGAGTGCGTCGTGATCGACGGCGGCGAATGGCTGCGCGGCGCCGGCGAATTCAACAGCTTCCTCGATTTCCCCGATTCCGCCTGGGAAGCGCTCGAAGCCTCCCGCACGAAATAGACGATTCGAACATCGAGCGAAAACCGTGT
>DATLWP010000394.1:0-17623 GCA_035576265.1 Candidatus Polarisedimenticolia bacterium | reverse complement strand
CCTCCGCAAAGGTCACGCCTGCCATATATCCAACCCAGGAACTTCGCAAATGTCGCGCTGAAAGGTGGTCACGATAAGGCCGCGGGCAATGGGAAACGCGGGCACGGCACGATGCAACGGACGCGCCTACGGAAAAACAGACTACAGCAGCCAAGAAAAAAGCAGATCCCTCACCCACGTCCGCGAAGAGCGCGGCCGGGTTCGGGATGACGGACCGCGAGGGTCGTCAAATGACGCGGAGGACGATTTTGCCGCGGACGTGGCCGGTGGCGCTCAATTCCTGAGCCGCGCGTGCCTCCGAGAGCGGGAAAACCTTCTCGACGATCACTTTGAGTTTCCCGGAATCAACCAGCTTGGCGATTTCGTTCAACTGCTCGACTTTGGGCTGGACGAAAACGTGGGCGCAGCGGACTCCGTGCGCGGCGGCCTTTTCCGGCGACGGCGGCTGCAAAATCGAGACCAGAATGCCGCCCTTCTTCAAAACCTTCCAGGAGCGCTCGGTGGTTTCGCCGGTGATCGTGTCGAGCACGACGTCCACATCGCGGACCACGTCTTCAAATTTCGTGGTGTTGTAATCGATCGTTTCTTCGGCGCCGAGCGAGCGCAGGAATTCGTGGTTATTTTTCGAGGCCGTGCCGATTACGTGCGCGCCCTTGAGCTTGGCGAATTGCACGGCAAAGCTTCCGACGCCTCCGGCCGCGCCATGAATCAGCACTTTCTGACCGGCGGTGAGATTCGCGGCGTCGAAAAGCGCCTGCCAGGCCGTCAGCGAAGCCAGGGGAATCGCGGCGGCCTGCACGTGGTCGACGGACTTGGGCTTGAGCGCGGTTTCCGATTCGCGGACGACCATGTATTCGGCGTAGGAGCCGTCGCGGGAGATGTCCGGGCGGCTGTAGACCTCGTCGCCGACTTTCAGGCGGACGGTATCCAGGCCGGTTTCTTCGACCACGCCGGAAACGTCCCAGCCGGGAATGAAAGGCATCTTGTATTTCAGTCGATCCTTGGCGTACCCCGCGCGCACTTTCCAATCCACGGGGTTCACCCCTGCGGCGTGCACGCGAATCAGGACTTCGTCGGGCGCGGGCTGCGGGCGCGGAGCATCTTCGTATTTCAGCACTTCGGGACCACCATACTCATGAATGCGAACAGCTTTCATCGTCGCCATCAATCTCTCCTCGTTGAGACGGCCGCGAAGGCCTTCGGCAGTGGTATCATTCGGTCGCACGGCGCGTCAAGAGCGCGAAGCGCGGAGTTTGAGCGCGGAATTCGGCTGCTCGGGCGGCTCGAGCGGGGAATGAGATTTCGTTGAACCGGCGACGGCCGTCGTGTTACTTTCCGCCCATCGGAGGTAGAGTTCGTTGGGGAGTTCGACGCCATTCGAGCGCACGAGCGGAAATGATCCGGTAAGCGAGGCAGGGGCCTGAGAGCAAGGCCAGCGCCAGAGGGAGGGCACGACTATGTTTGAGGTACCGCAAGATAAAGAGGAAGCCAGCAGGGCAGCACTTTGGATCGGCGTGGCGGTTGTTCTAGTCCTGGTGGTAGTGGGCGTTCTGGCGTACGTGTATAGGGGCGGCGCGAAGAGCACGGCGACGGCGACCGCGCCGGCCGCAGCGGTGCCTGCTGGCAAGGCGGACCCAACCCACGACTTGCGCGTCATCAGCTCGAAGATGGACAAGGATTACACGGGTACGGTCGCCAGGTGGTCCGTCGACGTAAAGAACGATTCCCGCGTGTATACGTACAGCAACATCACCTACCAAACGACTTATGCCGCCGCGGACAGCAGCGTCCTGGCGACGAACCAGGGCACGATGAAACTGACGGTCGGTCCCGGCGAAGATCAAACAGCAAACTTCCGCGACGCGCTCTATCCGGCAGGCACGGCGATTTACTCGATCAAGATCACCGGCGCCACGGCGTCGACACAATAACCGGCGCGCGGCTCGTCTTGCGAAACGCCTCCTAATTCTTGCCGCTCGCTGCGGCGGGCTTCAGGACGAGGACGAGGATGCGGCCATCGGAATGAAAGCTTCCTCCGGTGGCGGTTTTGGCTTCGGTGAGGGGATCTTTCGGGGTCGCGTGTGTCCGCTCGATCACGAAGCCTGTGCCGGAGAGCGTGTCGTTGACGAACTCGCGCTCGCCGTCGATTGCGGGATCGATCTTGTGGGTCAGGCCGTCGTTCCGCTGGTCGCGCTCGAAGCCGATATCGTGCGTGGCGGCGATGCACCACAGCGGCCGGCCGTCCACGTCGTAGGGTGACTTCCACGCACGCAGGTGATTCCGCGACATCGCTACGCGCACCGGCTCGGCATGCGCGAAGCCAAAGTCCTGCGGACGGTCAAAGAGATAGAGCGTGCTCATGGGCATGGTGAGATAGCTCTTCCTCTCGAGCGTGTTCAGAATTCCGGTGAGCACCGTTTCCTCGACGGTGCGGTCCACTTGCACCCAACCCGCGCTCGTGAACGCCTGCAGCAGCTCGTCCTGCGATGCGACGATCAGGACGTTGACCATGTCGCCGGGATTTCCCTGCGGATCGGTCACGCGCCGCGGAATCTTGTCAAGCAGCGCGGGCTTGATCGAAGAAACGGGCGCCTCCGGAGGCCCGCCGACAACCGCCGCCGCAGGTGTGGCCAGGCCCGGATCGAGCACTTCGATCTTGACGTGGAAAGTTCCTTTCGCGCTTGCCGCATCCCCGGAAGTCTGGTTGATGCCCAAAAACATCCGCCCGGCCACGGGCGCTTGATATTCCACGGCGCCGCCGATCAGGAACGGCTGCGCGGCGTCGCTCGATCCCAGGCGGCCGATCAGCGCGCCGTGGCCCGCATTCGATACCGGATATTGGCGAATCAGATCGGCCCAGCCTCGCGGAAGTCCGTCCGGGCCGAAGGATTGAGCCTTCGAGTTCGAGGACTTGCCCGCGGGATAGGTGATTGTGCCCGAGCCCGTGATGCGCAGCTTCGCGCCGGAGCGGAGGTCCAGGCTCGTGTCGACCCACTGCTGGCCGGCGTCGATGTCGAATTCGTAGGATTTCGCGGCGCTTGAAGCGGCAGGCGCGGTCGGAGGCGGAGCTTGCGTCTGCGCGGCGGGGCGGCCGGCTGTAACGTTGGCGAAGGCGGGGCCGTAATAAACGAATGCCGCAAGAGCAGAAGCCAGGGTGAGCGTCTTCAGGAGATTCATCGTTTCTTGATGATATTCCGCGCTCGGAACCGGCGCAATCGGCGCCGGGCGGCCGTCCCAGCGTGGTGTATGCGCTGCCGCAGATTGGTAGTAGAATTCGGCCGCATTTCAGGCGCTTGCATTCCACGCCCTGATCGGGAGAGTGGGCCGAATGGAAATTCTCTGGCCGGCGATATGCATCGGCGTGATCGTGTTTTTCGTTTTCTTCGTTCTCGCCCAGCACTGGCAACGGGTCCTGCGCCAGCAATCGCTGGCCATTCGGCATCTGGTCGAGAGGGTGCGCAACCTCGAGGAGATGGCCGACCCGGAATTGCGACGCCGCTTGAGCGAAGCGGCTCCGGTGCCCCTCGAGCAGGTGTTCACGCTTTCGCTCCGTCTCAGCGACCGCTTCTGGCGCGACGCCTTGCGCACCACCGAGGAGGACCGCCAATTCATCCGCGAGTTCGGCACTTTCCTCGGTTCGGTAAAACTCGAGCGCTGGCGCAGCCACACGGTTGCGACGATCACGGAGATTCTGCCGGACCGGAAGACGACCGGATGGCAGGCGCGCACGCTCGACTTTTATCCCGATCCGGCCAAGCGGGACGACGCGCTAACGCTTTGGGAATTGGCGCTTTCTCGTCCCGGGCTCTCCGCCGAGCGTCCGCCGTCGCTCGAGTTGGTGCTGCGCGCTGATTCGCTCGAGTTCCGCGGCCATCTGGCCCCTGCGGACGAGCCGGCATCCGCCAACGGCCGCCGGGCGGCTGCGGCCCGCGAAGATGTCGTCTTCTTTCACTTGCCTCTGGATACCGCCCTGCTCGCGGAGTTCCGCAGCGCGGATCCCCTCGCGCACGAAGACGATGCAGGCGCAGGGAACGCCGGTGGCAATCTGCCTCCGGATGAAACAGCCGCGAGGGAGAGTTCCTGGCTGGCGTTCTATTCCGATTGCAACGAAGCCCTCGGCATCGAATGGCAGCTTCGCCTGCGCGATCTCGGCAAAAAGGCGGAATGGGATCGTTGGAGGATTCTCGAATCGGCGGCGCCGTTTACGGCTCCCTGAAGCACAGGCGGACTTGAAGGAACACGCTCAGTGGGAGTGTGGCCGCACGGGCAGACCCGCCCAGGCATTCAGCAACCCCAGGATCTCGCGCGCCACGGAGAACGCGTCGCGCGTATTGCGCCACCAGCGATCGGCATCGAACGGATCCTTGGGCGCGCCGCGAACGATCGCGCGGAGACCGGGGCCGGCCAGCCTGCGCCACAGCGCCCTGACGCGCCGCGTGTGCTGCGGCGAGGTGACGATGATCGCACTGGCCTTTCCCTCGCGCCGCATCTCTCGCACCGTTTCTTCCACCTCCTGCTCCGTGTCGACGATTGGCTCGGGAAAGACGCGCACCGCCTTTTCCGGCACGCCGGCGCAAATCAGAATCTCGCGGTTGTAGTCTTCCTCGCCCAAGTAACGTATGCCCATGGCGGCAAGTCCCTGCGCGGGGTTTTCGGGACGACTGATCCAGACTTCGCGCGCGTATTTCAGCCGGTAGATTCGCGCGGCTTCTTCCGCGCGCGCCGGCATGCTCCCGCTGAGCACTACGATGACGTCCGCCGGCGCAAGAGCATCGGGACGAATCAGCCAGCGCCCTGCTCCGCGAAACGCGATCGCCGCTCCCGCGCAGAGCGCCGTTGCCACGACGAGGGCGAGGAGCTGGAAAAATCTTCGACGGGCGATCAACATTGGTTATGAGGAGTTGGGCCTCGGTGCGACTTCCTGGCGGCTCCGTTCGAATGAGGGGTCTTGCCGCCGCTAGTCGCCGGGTTGACCCTCTGCGCACCGTTGAATGCGGGGCCGGCCCACACTCCGGCCGCGCATCAGCAGACCGCGCAGCCCGAGCAGCAGCAGGCGCGGCTGTTGCACGCAGACCCGCCAGAGAATTTTCCAGGCTTCATCACGGGAATACTCGCCGAGAGACTCCTTGGCCCGGTCGTTCAGCAGGTCCACCAGCCGGCTATAGTCCGCTTGCTGGAAGCTGTGCAGCGACCGCCGAAGCAGCAAGTGAAGATCGAGCTCGCGGCGCAGGGCTCGCAACTCGCGGCTCGTCCCTCCGTTCAATATGGATTCGGCGACGCCGAGCGCTCCCCGGAATCCCGTCACCGTTCCACCGACCGTGGATACTTTGACCTGCGCCGCCGCGTCTCCCACGAGATACACGGGGCTTTGCCCGATCTGCCGTCGCACGGGAATCCAACTCTTGTACACCGGAATACGCGCTCCCTGGAATTCAATCGGGTCGAGTCGGCGCTTCTCAAGAAACTGCTCGAGGCCCCGCCGAGTCTCCGCACCCGACTCGCCGATCACGCCAAGCGCACCGCGTTCGGCCGATTCCGGAATTAGCCAGTAGAAGTACGGCGTGTCCTGCGGGACGAACCAAACGCGCACCGTGTCCGGGGCCATGTCCTTCGGCAGCGGCACGATCGCCTGCACGAGCGGCACTGTTTCAAGCGGCGCCCATCCCGCCGCTCTTGCCACGCGGCTTGCAGCGCCGTCTCCTCCTACCACCGTATCGGCGGGCACCTCCTCGCGGTTGCCGTCGGCACAGCGCTCGACTTCGACCACCAGGCCTCTTCCGTTCGGGCGCAACGCGTGAAATCGCCGGCCCAGCTCGATCTTCGCTCCGGCGCGCTGGGCCGCTTCAGCCAAACCCTGGATCAGCGCGCGCCTTTCGATGATCAGGTCGGGGTTCTTCAGGGTGATCGTCGCGGCACGGCCGTCGGTGAAGAGTTCGAAGCGATGAATTTCGTTGACGAAGCTGCTTTCGGCGGCCCGTCCGAGCAGGCTGCGCATCCGATGGGTAACGATTAACGTCCGGGCGGCTGGTTCGAGCGTCTCGATGCGTTCGAGAACGCGCACGGGAAGTCCCCGCCGCGCCAGCAGCATCGAGGTGAGCAGCCCGGCGGCCGAACCGCCGATCACCGCGATACGTGGACTATTCTTGGTTGGAGTAGAAATGGGATCCCCGGATCGTGTGCGCGCCATGCTTTCTCTTGCCCGACTGCCTCCTGCACAGGCTTCTATCGCCGTAATCCGTCGCCAGCGGGCGGCGCGCGGAAAAACCGGCTGCGCACTCGAGCGCAGAAAGTTTTGTACTGCACCTGAAGTGCGGAATAAGAACCAATTCAGGATTGCTGCTGGGACCGGGCCATCCCCATTCCGGCGGCCCGGGATTCCTTCCGCGCGGCGTCGCGCTTCATTGCTCGGGCGCCAGTATATCCTACCGCCACGTCTCCGCCAACGCCGGCGCTCATGCTCCCCGGGACGCATTCGCTGACTTGCTTGCCGCGCCCGTCGGCTGTCCCTGCCTCCGGTATTCGTGCCGGTTCTTTTTTTGCGGCTACTACCCCCTTGAAACCCATCATACCCGTGCTAACGTGTGGGCGTAGCAGCGCAAGCGTTCATAAGGATGTGAGGTCGGAAGCTGCATCCGAAGACGGAAACGAGCCCGTACTCGCGAAGGAAGCGGAGCGACACGCATGACTCGTTCAACCGGGCTCGATCGTTCATATTCGAATTCCCATTATTCAGCCCTCTTAACAGGATCGCCAGATGCCAACTGAGATTGAAAGGGAACAACTCGAAGCAGATGTGTTGATTGTCGGCGCGGGGCCGGGAGGCCTCGCCTGCGCCCTGCACCTCGCCAACCTGATCGAGCAGCACACCCAGGCGAAGAAATCTCCGGAGCTTTCCACCGAGAATATTTACGTTCTCGAGAAGGCGCGTGAAGTGGGGGCCCACCAGCTCTCGGGCGCGATCATGGACCCCCGCGCGCTGCGGGAACTCGTGCCCGATTTCGAGAAGACAGCGCCGCTCGATACGCCGGTCACGGGCGACGCGGTCTACTATCTGACCGAAACCAGCTCTTTCAAATTCCCGATTACCCCGCCGCCGCTCGCGAACCACGGGAATTACGTCGTCTCGCTCAGCAAGATCGTGAAGTGGCTGGCGGAACTGGTCGAGAAGAAGGGCGTGAATCTGTTCACCCAATTCGCGGGCCAGGAACTCCTGTACGAAAATAATGGGATTGCCGGTGTCCTCACTGGGGACAAGGGCCTCGACAAAAACGGCCAGCCCAAAGCGAACTTCACGCCGGGCTACGAGCTGCGCGCCAAGGTGACGGTGCTGGCCGAGGGGCCGCGCGGCTCGCTCACCAAGGACATGGTCAGCCGCCTCAAGCTCGACGGACTCAACCCCCAAACCTACGGCATCGGAATCAAGGAGATGTGGGATGTCGAGCCCGGCCGGATCGATACTGGATACGTGGCGCATACGATGGGATGGCCGCTCGGCTCGCATCTATATGGCGGCGGCTGGATTTACGGCATGCGCGACAATCGCGTCTCGCTCGGTTTGGTGACCGCACTCGAGTACCACAATCCGCTCTTCGATCCGCACGAAGCGTTTCAGAAATTCAAGACGCATGCGTTCGTGCGGCGCATTCTCGAGGGGGGCAAACTCGTCCGCTACGGCGCGAAGACCCTGCCCTACGGCGGCTGGTACGCGATGCCGCGCAACTATGTCGACGGCGGGTTGGTCATCGGCGATTCGGCGAGCCTTCTCAACTCGCAGCGGTTGAAGGGAATTCACACCGCGATCAAAAGCGGCATGCTCGCCGCCGAAACAATCTATGAAGCGCTCTGCGCGGGAGACACCTCCGCCAAGACGCTCGAACGGTATCCCCGGAAAATCGAACAGAGCTGGATCAAGAGCGAATTGTGGGCCGTACGGAACTTCCACCAGGCGTTTCACGGCGGTCTCTGGAAGGGGATCGTCCACGCCGGATTTCAGTTCGTCACCGGCGGGCGCGGGCTCGTCGATCCGATGCGCACCGAGCCGGGCTACAAGCAATACACCAACCTGCATCGCGACGCCACGCTCGTCGACCAGTCAACGCGCTTCAAGGGTGACGGCAAACTGACCTTCGACCGGTTGACGGACGTCTATCATTCCGGAACGCGCCATGATGAAGACCAGCCGTGCCACCTCGTCGTGCTCGAGCCGAATATCTGCGGCGACCGCTGCGTCCGCGAATTCGGAAATCCGTGCCAATATTTCTGCCCCGCAGCGGTTTATGAAATGGCGATGGAAAAAGGCGAGCCGAAATTGAAGATCAACGCCACGAACTGCGTCCACTGCAAGACCTGCGACGTTGCCGATCCGTATCAAATCATCCAATGGGTACCGCCGGAAGGCGGCGGCGGTCCGAATTACGAAGGAATGTGACGTGTTCGTGGTGGGCAGGCGGCAATCCGCTTCAGCTTAATTCGAAGGGTCTGAATGCTTCGAGCATTGCTGCCTCTGACGGCGGCTGGAGGACGTGGTGTGCTGCAAAATCCTCGGCTTGTGGATAAGTCGTGTTTCGAATGCGCTCGGCGGCCCTGGAAAAATCGTAAGGCGTGTGCCGAAGCTGAACGTCGGGCCCAAGCAAGAGCCAGTCGGCTCCCGGTTCCCCAAACGGCATTCCCACGCTTCCGGCGTTGACGACTCGAATGCTTCCGACCATGCGGTCAAACTGCATGTGGGTGTGGCCGCAGACGACCAACGATGCGCTGATTCCTTCAAAAGCCGGCAAGAGGCGCTCTTCAGGCGTCAAGCGCGTGAAATTTTCATTCTCGTTTCGGGGCGTCGCATGGCAAAACAGCACGTCGCCCAAGCCTTCCATCTCGATGCGAAGTGTCTTCGGCCAGCCCGTTAACAACCGCCCGTGCTCACGAAGGAGCTGCTGCGCCGTCCATCGGATAATGGGCCGATATTGATCGGGTACGGTGGCTGGATCCCTGCCCGCCATCTGTTCGAGCACGGCAACTTCGCCGTTGCCGCAGATAAATCGTACAGGGATCTCGAGGTCGAGCAAAAACTGGATTGCTTCGCGCGGCATCGGCCCGGGAACCACATCACCCCCGACGACGATATGGTCTGCTCCTGCTTTTCGAATCTCTTGGATTACAGCTTCCACTGCGGGGAGATTTCCGTGAAGATCATAGATCGCAGCGACTCGCATTGCAGACCTTTCATTACCTCGCAGAATGCGAAGCCGTCGAACCTGCCGAGCGGGGATTAGTCCCCTCCGCCGAAAAGGCGCTTCAGGGCTGCCCAGAATCCGCCCTTTCTTCTTTCCGGAGCTTGCGCCGGCTCGTTCGCTGTGGACTTCTCGCCGAGCGCGTGCTGCATCGCCCCGATGAATCCCGGCACTTCGACGCGGCCCGTGAACTCCCAATCCGGCAATACCCGCGCCTCGCGAACCAGCAGCAACATGTCTGGCGTCGGGTCGGGCGGCGGAGCGGGCGAGGACGCCGAGAACGTCAGGGGCGGGAGAGCGACCGTATATATCGGTACTCTCGCAATTGGAGGTGCGGGATGTGTGATCTTCTCCGGCGGCGCGACCGGATGAGCCTCGTTCGCGCGCGCCGGAACGCTGAATTCGGCGCGCGCTTCCGCGATCGGCTCGGCGCTTGCCATGGGTGGCCGGCCGCTCGCTGCGGATGAAGGTTGCGGTGAGGCGGGCGGCGGAGGGGTGACCGCGTATTCAGGCGGGGCTACCGGCGGGGGCGGAATCGCGCGGCGCTCTTCGCTGGGGCACTGGCAACTTCCAGGCCTGCCCGCTACGGGAACGAGCCTGCCGCCGTTCAAGAAGAATTCCCCCGCTTGCGGGACAATCAATTTCTCGCCCGTGAACTGATGTTCGAGCTGAATGGCGCCGCTGCTTGCGAGCACGCAGAGAGAATCGTCGAGGTTCAGGCCGACGGTGACGTCGCGCGCTCCGCCGCCGATCTCGAGCGGCGTGGCGATGATCGTGGGGGAAAAAACGCGCAAGGACGTCTGCGCCGGCAATTGCACGCGTACGCGTCCAAAATTGAGCGCGAGCGTTACGGAATTTCCGGACTGCAGGACCGTAAACTTGGCCGGGCCGCAGATCTCCAGTTTCCCGCCGGCAAAGAGCGTCATCCGGGCGCGCCCGGAATGGACGGTCACGGTGCTGCCGTTCGACACGTAGATGCTGGGTGCGACAGTGGATGTGCCGTTGCGCGCGGCGGCTCCGCCCTCGACCGAGATATCGCTTCCCTCAACTTGTCCGACGGCCAGGGGAGGCGGGTTTTGAGCGCGGGCGGCTGCGGCTCCAAGCAAGAGCGTCCCGACGAGAAAGCCCACCCGCGCTCCCCGCGCGAGAGCCGAGAGGGCCCTGGCGTTGCCCACGAATTGGAGCCGGGGGCGCATGGGACCGCCTATACTATACAGCAGTGGAGACCTCGCCAAAATCCGGTCCGCCCCCAACCGCCGGCCCATCGGGCGGCGCGCCGGCGATCCCAATGCCGCAGTTTTCGCGCTGGCGCAGAATGCAGATTCCAGTGATCGCATGGGCCGCGTATTGGGTTATCCGGTTGATGGGGCCGACGCTGCGCGTGGAAGTGATTGGCGTGCACAATGCCGTGCAGATTCGCGATGCGGGCGAACCCGCCATCGGCGCGTTCTGGCACCGCTGCATTTTCCCGGCGGTGTGGATCTGGCGCAGGCGCGGCATCGTGGTGCTGAATACTGTGAATTTCGACGGCCAGTGGACGCGTCGGGTGATCGAGCGACTGGGATTCGGTACGGCGCAGGGAAGTTCGTCCCGCGGGGCGATCGCGGGTCTTTCGGCCATGGCGCATCATCTCGAGGAAGGCCGCCATGTTGCGTTCACGATCGACGGCCCGCGCGGGCCGCGTTACGTGGCCAAGCCCGGCCCGGTGATCTTGGCGCGGCGCACGGGGAGGCCCATCTCCGTATTTCACATCGGCGTTGCGCCGGGATTCACTTTCCGGAAATCCTGGGATTTGTTCCGTCTTCCGTATCCGTTTTCGCGCGTGGTGATGTTCGTTGCGCCGCCGATCCGCGTTCCCACGGATGCGGACAGCGGGATGCTGAGCGCGAAGCAGGCGGAGATGCAAGCCGCACTCGAGCGCGTCCGCGACCTTGCCGAATCTTGGTTTGAATTGAGCGAAGACGAACGTGACCGCCTGCGCGACGAGTGGCGAGAAGCCAGTCCGGTCCTATCGTCCCCGCGGGCGCCTGCGGAGACGTCCAGCCCATAGTGGCCGGCCGATCTGGCGAGTCGCCCGTGCCGTCGCCCACCCGAGCGGGAACCTACGCCTCGCCGAGCTTCACCCGCACGTCCATCTTCTTGCCGTCGCGTACAATCGTCAGCGTGATGGTGTCCCCGGGCTGCGCTCGGTTCAGTAGCAGGCTCAGGTCTGTCTGGCTCGCAATCGGTCTTCCGTTGACCGCGACGAGCACGTCGCCGCCGATGCGCAGTTGCCACCATCCCACGAGCACGGTGTGGCTTCCGCCGCGAATGCCTGCTTGCGCGGCGGGGCCTCCGGGAGTGACTCGCTCGATCAGAAAACCCTGATCCACGCCGAGACTCAGCGCGTCCGAAAGGTCGGGCCCGATCGCCCGTCCCGCGACGCCCAGCGTCGCGCGGCGGACTCGGCCGTGCGTGATCAAATCGTTGGCCACGCGGCGCGCCGTGTTGATGGGAATCGCGAAACCGATTCCGGCCGTTGTGCCGCTGGGCGAATAAATGGCGCTGTTGATTCCGATCACCTGGCCGTGCGAATTCAGCAGCGGCCCGCCCGAATTGCCGCGGTTGATGGCGGCGTCGGTCTGAATCGCATCGTCGATGAACGTGGTCTCGCTGGTTTGCACGGTGCGGCCGAGCGAGCTGATCACCCCGGTCGTGAGCGTGCTCTGAAATCCGAAGGGATTGCCGATGGCGAGCACGCGCTGGCCCACCAGCAGGGTGCGGGAATCGCCCAGCGGCAGAGGCGCCAGCGTGCGGCCGCGCGGATCGATCTTGATGAGGGCGATATCGTTGCGCGTATCCGCGCCGATGTATTTGGCCTTGTAGCGCGTCTGGTCGCCGAGCGTCACGTCGATCGCCTGCGCTCCCGCTACCACGTGGTAGTTCGTCAAGATATGCCCGGCGCTGTCGATCAGAAAACCCGAGCCTGCGCCTTCCACCGGCATGGGATTGAAAAAGAAGTCGTACTGCACCATGCGCGTAACGATGTTTGCCACCGCCGGCGCCGCCTCTTTGTAGATGCGGACGTTTTCCTCTTCCGTGGGATCGAGACTCGCTTGTGGCTGCGCGACGAGCGTGGGGGCGGGCGGAGGCACCGCATCAACGGATGGCGGGACACGGTGGCCGTAGCGCGTGCCGATCCAGTAGGCGCCGAGCCCGATCATCAGTCCGAGAACCAGCAGCCGAACCGTGCGTCGGTAGCTTTGAGAGGGCGTCATTTCCGAGTTCCTTCACTGCCAGGTCCGAGGGAGCCGATTCGCCACGGGCCGAATAACGCGCCGCGCGCGGCAGCACCCTTGGCTGGCCCGATGCGCGGCCGCGTCAGGAAATTTTCAGTCCCTTGGCGGCCGCTTGTTTCAACTTCTCAATCAACTGGGCGACCTGCTGCTCGGTTTCCTCCATGGAGCCCGAGCAATCAATGACGTAGTCAGCCAGGCGACGCTTCTCGTCGATGGGCATTTGCGCGGCAATGCGGCGCTGCGCGTCTTCCGCCAACAGGCCGCGCTCCCTCAGGCGTTCGAGCTGCTGCTCCGGGCGGCACCAGCAGACGATCACGCGGTCAACATCTTTCTGCGAGCCCGCCTCGAGAATCAGCGCCGCTTCGAGGAACGCGAAGTCTGGTCCGCCCGGGCGGTCGAGCGCTGCAAACCATTTCGCCGCAATATCAAGAATCCGGGGATGGGTGATTTGATTCAGCCGCGCGCGCTTCTGCGCATCGGAGAAAACGATCGCGCCGAGCTTCTTGCGGTCCACGGCTCCGCCCGGGAGGAGAATCTCGCGGCCGAATTCGCGCACGATCTCATCGTAGGCAGGCTGGCCTGGTTCGAGCAGTTCATGGGCGAGCGCATCGGCGTCGAGCACGGGAAAATCGCGGTCGCGCAGCAGGGACGCGACCACGGATTTTCCGGAAGCGATCCCGCCCGTGAGGCCGATGCGCAGCATCAGGGGCGCACGGCGGCCGCCGACGGGACGCTCGATCCACGCCGCATCCGAGCCGCCTTCACGGTGTTGCTCATGAGCATGGCGATCGTGAGCGGACCCACGCCTCCAGGCACGGGAGTGTATGCACCCGCTACTTCGGCGACCTCCGGGTGCACGTCGCCCGCCAGGACCGAGCCTTTGGCACGAAAGGACTCGAGCTTTGCGGGGAATTTCGCGAAGATGCGCTGCGCCTGCGCGGCGTCCTTGACGACGATCTGGCCGACGTCGATCACCGTCGCGCCGGGCCGGACGAACTCCGGCGTCACCATCGCGGCCTTGCCGATCGCCGCCACGATGATGTCCGCGCGGCGCGCGATTCCCGGCAAGTCCTTGCTCTTGGAGTGGCAGATCGTGACCGTGGCGTTGGCGTGCAGCAGCAACAGAGCCATCGGCTTGCCCACGATGTCGCTGCGGCCGATAACCACGGCGTTCGCGCCCTCGATCGGAATGTCGCTGCGGCGAAGAATCTCCATCACGCCGGCGGGCGTGCAGGCGACCAGCGCGGGCCGCCCCGCTACCAGGCGGCCGACGTTGACGGGATGAAAGCCGTCCACGTCCTTTGCGGGCGCGATTGCGTCGAGAATTTTCTTTGAATCGATCTGCTTGGGCAGCGGCATCTGCACCAGAATCCCGTCGACATCGTCGCGATTGTTGAGGTCGCTGACGATGGACAGCAACTCATCCGTGGTCGTCGAAGCAGGCGGCGTGACGTGAAAGCTCGCAAGACCCAGCTTTTCGCACGCTGCGATCTTGCTGTTTACGTAAAGCTTCGAGGCGGGATCGTCCCCTACGCGCACGGCGGCAAGCCCAGGGCGAATCCCCACGGCCGCGAGCGACGAGATTTCTCCTTTCAGCTCGGCGTAGATCTGGTCCCGAATTGCGTTGCCGTTAAGAATGCGCGCGCCCAATGGAATGCTCCTTGTGTTGGAGTAATGATGCGTACGAAACAGCCATGATAACACACGCGATTTGCTCGCGCCCTCCCGTTCGCCCGGGCGTCCGCGGACCGGCTGAGATTGTTTCGGCCCACAGAAGCTGTTAATCTCCGCCAACGCCGCTGGCGCACTCCTGTGCGCCGTCATTTACAATGTCTCGGCGCGCTACGTCGGCGGTATCGCAGTCGAGGTAGACTAAGAGCAGCCGCAGCGGCCACGGAGCAGAGGCGATGGCTTTCGGCGAAGGTTCGGAACGAAAGAGGCTCGAGCGGGAGATGCGCGAGGCCGGGCGGTTGCCGCCCGGGCAGTCGCTTACGCTCAAGTGGCCGGTTCTCCACGTTGGCGGGGTGCCGCAGTTCGACCCGCAGTCCTGGGATTTCCGCGTCAAAGGCCTGGTTGAGAATCCCTTGCGGCTCACGTGGGACGAATTCACGCGGCTGCCGCTGAAAGAGATCACGGCGGACATGCATTGCGTCACGCGCTGGAGCCGCTTCGACGTCCGCTGGGAGGGCGTGCCCGTCGCCGAGGTGATGAAGCTGGCCAGACCGAAGCCGGAGGCGAAATACGCGATGGTGCTGGCCGAGGAGGACTTCACCTCCAACGTCCCGCTCGGCGATTTGCTGCGCCCGACCTCGCTCTTTGCCCTGAAGCATAATGGAGAGCCGCTGCCCGCCGATCACGGCTATCCGCTGCGCCTGGTGGTGCCGCATCTTTACGCCTGGAAGAGTGTGAAGTGGGTGCGCGGACTGGACTTGCGCGCGGACGATGCACCCGGATTCTGGGAAGACAACGGCTATCACATGTACGGCGACCCTTTCAAAGAGCAGCGCTTCGACACGGATTAGACGCGGAGAAATTTCGTTTCCCTTGGGCGAATCGAAGTGCTAGTCTATCGCTTGATTATGTTCCTCCCTGGCCGCAACTCGGTTCGTTGCAACTGTCCATGCGCCTGTTGTACGGGCTGTCATGGGTGTTGTGGGCCGCATGAGGAACCGAGCAGCAAGTAAGGCAACCGGCAAGACCAAGCAATCCTCAACGGCCCACGACCTCCGGATCGTGGGCCGTTTCTTTTTGGGAGGCTTTTTCCCAATGGACGAGGAAGCGGCGGCGTGGAACGCGCGACTCGCGCGAGCGTTCGAAATTCGCTTGCCATGCATTGCCTGAAGCTATTTTCTGTAACGCGAGTATAATTCGACGCAAATCCGAGGAGAGGAGACAGGAATGAAAGTCGCGAAGAATATTACGGAGCTGATCGGCAACACACCGCTGGTTCAGTTGAACAAAGTCTCGAAAGGCAGCAAGGCCACCGTGCTGGCGAAGCTCGAGGGGTTCAACCCTTGCGCCAGCGTGAAAGACCGCATCGGCGTCAGCATGATCACGGAGGCCGAAAAGGCCGGGAAGATTCAGCCGGGCAAGACGGTGCTGATCGAGCCGACCAGCGGCAACACCGGAATCGCTCTGGCGTTTGTGGCCGCGGTGAAAGGCTACAAACTGATCCTGACTATGCCCGATACGATGAGCCTGGAGCGCCGCGTCCTGCTCAAGGCTTTCGGCGCCGAGATTGTCCTGACTCCCGGCGCGAAAGGCATGAAGGGCGCCATCAGCAAGGCCGAGGAAATTCTCGCCAAGACGCCCAATGGCTACATTTTGCAGCAATTCGATAATCCTGCGAATCCCAAGATTCACTTGGAGACGACCGGCCCCGAAATCTGGAACGATACGGATGGCAAAGTCGACATCTTGATTTCCGGCATCGGCACCGGCGGGACGCTGACGGGGGTTTCCGGCTATATCAAGCCCAAGAAGCCGTCGTTCAAGGCCATTGCGGTTGAGCCGGTCGAGAGTCCCGTCCTTTCCGGCGGCCAGCCCGGGCCACACAAGATTCAGGGCATCGGCGCCGGCTTCGTGCCCAGCATTCTGCGCACCGATTACATTGACGAGATCGTGCAGGTGAACAGTCAGGAGTCCGTCGAGATGGCCCGCCGCTTGGCGCTCGAAGAGGGCTTGCTGGTGGGCATTTCTTCGGGCGCGGCCGTGGCTGCGGCTCTGAAGGTGGCGGGACGCGACGAAAACGCAGGGAAAACCATCGTCGTCGTGCTGCCCGACTTCGGCGAGCGTTACCTGACCAGCGTTCTCTTCGAGAGCTTGAAGAACGAGGCCCAGCAACTGGCGGCTGTGGCGATGTAGCAAAAATGTAAGCGAGGAAAAATGTTCCGCTCCATGCGCGACGACATTCGCTCGATCCGGGACCGCGATCCGGCTGCCAAGTCGATCGTGGAGGTCTTGTTGTGCTACTCGGGCCTCCACGCGATCTGGTTCCACCGGATCAATCACTGGTTCTGGGTCCACGACTGGCGTTTGCTGGCGCGCTGGCTCTCGCAAGTCGCGAGACTCCTCACCGCCATCGAGATTCATCCGGGGGCGGAGATTGGCCGGCGCGTGTTCATCGACCACGGCATGGGCGTGGTCATCGGCGAAACTTCCGTGGTCGGCGACGACGTGACGCTCTATCAGGGCGTCACGCTCGGCGGGACGGGCAAGGAGCAGGGCAAGCGTCATCCGACCATCGGCCGAGAAGCGGTCATCGGCGCGGGCGCGCGCGTGCTCGGCAATATCCGCGTCGGAGACAACTCGCGGGTCGGCGCCGGTTCCGTCGTGCTCCGCGACGTGCCCGATAATTCGACGATCGTCGGCGTGCCCGGCCACATCGTTCTGCGCGGCGGGAAGCGCGTGGTCATCACCGACCCCAAGCAAATCCACGATCCTCTTTCCGCTGCGCTCGCCGCCATCGCCGTGCAGGTCAACGACCTGAGGCAGCGGGTGCACCGGCTCGAGGGAGGCGAACCCCTCGAGGCTGGGGCGGCGGCCGAGCTGCAAGCCCTCTCCAACGAGCTGCAGGAAATCCTCGAAATCGACTACCAGATTTAGCCTAGACGCTGGAGTCTCGGACGTGTCGCGGAATCCTACCTGCGGCACTTGTGATTTGAGCCGTCATCCCGAACCCAGCCGCGCCCTTTGCGGATGGGGGTGAGGGATCTGTTTTTTCCTTATCATGATCAGCGGATGGCGCAGGCTTGCAGCGCGAGAAGCTTTTGCGGGTGCCCCGCCTGTCCTGAGCGTAGCCGAAGGGTGCTGGCTGGGTGTGCAAACGTGGGAAGTCTTCTTCGCGATATTCCACGCGCCGCAACCCATCGCGCCATCCGCGCACCTCACCCCACGCCGCGCGTTGTCATCCCGAACCCGGCCGCGTCTTTGGCGGACGGCGGTGAGGGATCTGCTTTTCGCTTTACCTTTCACGCCTGTTGATACGGTTCACTTCGCTTTTGGCTTCTGTTCGGTTGAAAACAACGCTGCGGCGAGATCTTCCCACCTTGGGTTCTGGCGCTTGATGAGCCAGACTTTCTTTTCGCGCCGCCACGCCTTGATTTCTTTCTCTCGTGCGAT
>DATLWP010000393.1:0-2347 GCA_035576265.1 Candidatus Polarisedimenticolia bacterium | reverse complement strand
CGCAATTGCATCAAGTAGTTATGAACTTTTAATCTAGCGAATTGTGCCCGTCCGTTCGCTTGTAAGCCTTGTCTCCTCACCTCATCTGATCTTGCCCTCAAGCAGCAGCTACAGATGGCGCATCTTCATCTAACGCGACCGAGAGAACACCCTCGAGAATTCGGGGTGAAATAGTACAAACTCCCTGCGACGCTTCCGGCCACGCGTGTTTGAAACCTGCAACGGCTAGAGCGCCGTGAAATCGAGCACCAGGCGGCCTCGCACACCGCCTTTCTCCAGCATCCGGTGAGCTTCGGCGGCCCGCGATGCGGGTAGCACGTTCGCCACGCGCGGCGTGAGCACTCCCGCCTCGGCCAGATCGCGTAATCGTTCCAGCTTCGCTGTGTCGGTGATGGCCGTGGCGACCAGCACGGGGAACACGCGCAGGCCACGTTCGACCGGTTCGTTCCACGCGCGCACCGTGACCAGCACTCCACCGTCGGCGATCGCCGGAACGGCCGCGCCGTTGAGCAGTGCGGTGTCGAAGAACCCGTCGACGCCGTTGGGCACCAGTGCCCGCACGCGATCGGTGAAGCCGGCGCCGCGCGTTACCAGCTGGTCGGCACCTAGCCGTTTCACCAGCTCGCGGTCGGCTGGCGTATCGGAGACGTCGGCGATCACGCGCAGCCCGTCGGCTTTGGCGAGCTGAATGACGTATCCACCAAGCGCGCCGGCCGACCCGCTGACCGCCAGCGTCCGTCCGCGGGGTAATGCCATCCCGTCGAGGCCCAGCCGCGCCGTAAGCGCGTTCATCAGCAGTGTGGACGCTGCAGGGAAATCGAGATTCCGTGGCGCACGCACGACCGACGCAGCGGGCACGATCAGCAACTGCTGATACGCGCCTTTGTGCGCGGACATTGCATTGGTGATCGCCAGCACGCGTTCGCCCACTGCGAGCCGTTTGTCTACGCCAGGACCGATTGCGTCGATCACACCCGCCGCATCCCAGCCAGGTATATGCGGCAAGGGCAGGGCGGCCATTCGTCCGCCGTAGCCGGAGGCGCGCACCGCGATATCGCTAGGGTTTACGGCTGCGGCATGCACGCGTATGCGGACTTCGCCGGGGCCGGGATGAGGTTCCGGCAGATCGATGATCTCAAGCACCTCGGGGCCGCCGAATTTCGTCAGGCCAACAACTTTCATGGGACCTCCGGGCTTGAACTTGCTGCGAATCGCCTTCGATGAGATCCAGCGGTCGCCGGTGCGCCGTCCTCAGCCTTTAAGCCGATGGAGCGATGAACAAGTCGGCGAAGTATTGCCTTACGCAGCGAGTGCCTTCAAGACGTGTGTCGGGTCTCTGCTAATAGCGGTCAAGAGCGCCTTTGCGGGGCCAGTGGGCTCACGTCGACCCTGCTCCCAGTTGCGCAGCGTCCCGACGTCGACATTCAGCAGGGCGGCAAACTTTGGCTGGCTCAGCCCGATCTTTGCGCGGAGCGCCTTGATGGCGATCGCGTCGACGTCGAACTTACGCGAAGGCACTCGCTTGCCGCGAACGATCTCGTTCATTTGCGTCATGCTCTCGACCAGTTCGCTGAACAGCTTCTTGTTCACGGATGCCTCCTACCAGTTCTCGTTGAGTTTGCGAAGAATCTTCTTCTCCGCCGCCGATAAATCGTCCTTCACGCCCTTGCGATAGATCAGCAGCAGCCGGACCTGATTCCGGTTCAAAGCATGAAAGTAGATCACTCGCACGCCGCCTCGTTTGCCGCTGCCGCCGCTGGCCCAGCGCACCTTGCGTAGCCCGCCGGTGTTTTGGATGACTTCGCCGGCTTTCGGGTGAAGCGCCAGGTGCCACTGCAGATCCGCGTATTCCTCGTCGGTCAGCAGCTCCCGCACCTGACGGGTAAACACGGCCGACTCGATGAAGACCATGGCGCCAACCCTACACCAGTGACGCACAGTACGTCAATGACGCATGGTGAGGTTTGATATGGGGTTGGTCGGTGTTTGAACGCCGACGTCTCGCGTGGTGCTCTGAGGCCAAAGCGTTCTAGCTCGTCCGCCCGCGAGTTCTTCTGCGTGTTTCTTTGCGGGAGTTTTGCGGGACTCGGTCCAGTGCCGTTGTGATTCGTCCTGATAGGTTGCAGCGGACGTCTTCCGGTCGCAGTAGTTGAATCAATCAGTCACGAATCTCGAATCGCGTTCGCAATGCGGAGGTCGAGGGTTCGATCCCCTTCTGCTCCACCAATCTCGCAATTGCATCAAGTAGTTATGAACTTTTAATCTAGCGAATTGTGCCCGTCCGTTCGCTTGTAAGCCTTGTCTCCTCACCTCATCTGATCTTGCCCTCAAGCAGCAGCTACAGATG
>DATLWP010000392.1:0-5781 GCA_035576265.1 Candidatus Polarisedimenticolia bacterium | reverse complement strand
GGGACCGCGAAAGCCTCGGCGGCCAAGTGCCGCTCAGGCTCTTGGGGCGCGTGCTTACAACCAATAGAGACAGCCCCGAACAGGTAAAGGAGTGCCGAGGCATAGCGAATCAATGCCATAGTTAGTGAGCCACGGAATGCGGTGGCCCTTCTCTGAATCCTAAGCGGAATGGGCCAGCCGCGCCACCTGCACGCGGGCCAACATAACCAAAAAGGTATGAGAGCGAAGGCCCGCCGCACGAGCCGCCCTGCCCGTGCCCAGCAAACGCGATGATCGGAAATGCAACTCCCCCGGGCTCCCCGAAGAGTCCCGTTTGTGGGGAGAGGGATGCTCTGTTTGGAGCGCGCCGATTGCAGTCGGACCACCGTGCCAACCAAAGTAATCCACAGGTAGCCTGAACTCGCAACGAATTTGCGACCTCCAAAAAGTACGGCGGGAGTGTCAGCGCCGGACCTGTCCAGAGGGCCAGCGTGACGGATTGGACTCGTCCCTGGCACTCCGATGATCGATACGGCCCGCCGCGTGGCCTACTAGACGCCCAGGGAGTATCGGCCGTGTCAGAAAACGACCGTTGAGCGGTTAACAAAGGGGCAGCCATGAAAAATAAGTGGATCGTGATTCTATTCGCTGCGATCAGTGTTTCCTTCGGAGCAGTCGGAGCCGCGGCACAAGGGCCAGCGGGCGCGGGTGCGGAGGCGGTGACGCAGGCACCGAAACCCACGAAGCAGAGTTCACGTTCGTCCCGGTCTGTAAATCCGATCAGTTGGGTCAGAAGGAGCCCAAAGACGTCCACCGATACGCTTGCGGTAGACGACGAGAAACTCACGTCTAATCTGCAGGCGCAGGGCTTGCTGCCAGCCCAGATGCGCCTGAAGGAGGCCTGCACGGGAATCAAGGAGCTAACCCTCTGCGTGGCAGGGCTTCACGCGAGCCACAATTTGGGACTCAACTGGAATTGCGTCAGATGGGATCTTTCGAGCGTATTGACGGGTGCGGACATTTCGACCTGCGAAGGTCCGGACGGCGACAAGGCGTGGAGCTTGGAGAAAGCGATCCACAATTTGAAACCCAACGCCGATGCAAAAGCGGAAGCAGGAAACGCCGAGAAGCAGGCGCAGGAAGACTTGAAACACGCAGCCACGTAGATTCGGCGTCGTTCATGTGCATGACTCCCAACTTCACACGCTAGCAGGGGTGCGCACAAGACGCAGTGCTGCACGTTACCTCACCCCATCACGCCCCTTGCTTAGAGGCGCGCATCTTGCGTGCCGTCGCCACTTGGCTTCCGTCGATCATATCCAATGGTGACGTGTGTGCTGTGTTATTTCTTACAGTTCTCCGGCAGGTCGGTCTATGGTACCGTTGCTGCACGGTCAGGAGAATAGCTGGTTGAGCACAGCTTGCGTTCGGGGCCCCTGGCCAATGCTTTGGGTTTACCGAGCGTCCGCGCAAATAAGGGCAGAAGCGAGACGATTCGACTCTGCGTTTGATCGTTCCGACCGTGAATTCGTTCGCGTGGGCGACGCCTCTCACGCGCACCGATTCGAGACGGCCCTGAAGCATGCCGTCGGGGTTCGCCGCGGCAAGGCATCCAAATTCCAGCACCACAACAGGGAGGACCGATGCCTATCTTTCCCAAGCCCAAGTTCCCATTCGTTTTCGATGTTGCGACCGAAGTCGCGAATTTGCGTCAGTGGAAAGCGCATCGTCAGGTTCCAGCTAAGGAGCAGGACCGCGTCCTGGTGGCGACGTGGAACATCGCCAACTTTGGCGCGCAACAGCGCGAAGACCGGCACAACCGGTTGATCGCGGAAATGTTGAGCTGGTTCGACATCGCAGCCATTCAGGAGGTGCGCGAGAATTTCTCGAACCTCGAAGATGTCGTCCGGCACATGGGAAGCACCTATCGCATGCTGTTCTCCGACCCAGCGGGCAACAACGAGCGGATGGCGTTCGTCTACGATTCTGCGAAGCTGACTCTGCTGGAGGAAATCGGGGAGATCGCGTTTCCCGCGGCGCAGTTAAAGAGCATCAAGCTTCCGGGAGTGAAGCAGCCATTCGAGGGATTTGACCGCACTCCCTATCTGGCCGCATTCCAGGGCGGCCATACCAGCTTCGTCTTCGTCAATGCGCACCTGTTCTACGGGTCCGAAAAGCCTGCCGATGTGCAGCGGCGCTCGCTTGAGACGTTTGCGGTGGCCAAGTGGGCTCAGGCACGGCGAAAGAGCAAGTTCTCGTTCGCGCGCGAACTGTTCGCCATGGGGGATTTCAACATGCCGAAAAACGCGAAGGGCGACCCGGTTTTCGACGCGCTGACGAAATTGGGACTGGAGCTGCCGGCGCACTCGTCGGGAATCGGCTCGAATCTGGAATCCGACAAGCACTATGACCAGATTGCGTATTTTCCGGCCGAAAGCAAGAACCTGCTGGACGGGGCGACCGGCATCTTCGACTACGACGCCGCGATCTTCCCGGCCCTGTGGAACAACGGTCAGGGCAAGAAGAACTTCGATGCCTATCTGCGCTACTACATCTCCGACCATCGGCTAATGTGGATCCGCCTGAAGCCTGAGTAGTCCGCTGCGAAAGCGTTCAGGAGGCTGGCCAAGGCGGGCCCGCAGTTTTCGAAAGGCTCGTCTGTCGGGGCAAACGAGTCTCACGGAGCAGAGGCCATTGAGGATTTCCTGGCGTTACGAAATTCAGCTCACGGCAGAGCGAAGGCGACGAAGGCATTGCCGGAGGCTACCAGCAAGTACTGCTTGCCATTGATCTGGTAAGTTATGGGATTTGCTTCGGTGTCCGTGCCACCGACGCTAAATTCCCACAGCAACTTGCCAGTGACCGCGTCGAGCGCGAAGAAATTGCCCTCGTTGGTGCTCGAAAAGACGAGACCTCCCGCAGTGGCCAGCGTGCTGACCTCCGCGGGGGCGAGGAAGCGGTATTCCCACTTCATCGTGCCGGTGACGGCATCCAACGCGCGAATGGCACCGTAGCTCTGATCCCCCGACAGATTGAGTCGGCCGCCTCCGCCGAAATCCGGGAAGTTCACCCTGGGGCGGCCTTCCAAGGTATAGGCGCCGGATTCGCGAGCGGACACGTAGAAAAGTTTCGTCTGAGGGCTGTACGACGGGCTGTTGAGGTTGGTCCCGCCATGACCATCGGGATAGACCAATTGCCCTTTCGGAGTGGGCTCCGTATTGGGCAACATGATTGGACGCCCGTTTGGATCGAGCCCCTTCGCCCAAGTTTGCTTCACGAAAGGAACGCCCGTCACGAACCGACCTGTCACACGATCGAGGACGTAGTAGAATCCATTGCGATTCGCGACCGCCACCAGCTTTCTTGGTTTGCCATCCACGGTGGCGTTGAACAGTACAGGAACCTGAATTGCGTCCCAGTCATGGGTATCGTGAGGCGTAAACTGGAAATACCACTTCATCTTTCCGGTATCGGCATCGACGGCTAGCAGCGAGTCGGTGTACAGGTTGTCGCCCGGGCGGTCATGCCCGTTGTAATCGGGGGCGGGATTCCCTGTGCCCCAATACAACAAGTTTAGTTCCGGGTCATAGGAGCCCGTGCCCCAGGTGGCGCCGCCGCCGGTGCCGGTCATGTCCTTTCCCCACGTTTCCGACCCAGGCTCGCCGGGAGCTGGAATCGTGAACGAGCGCCAGAGATGTTTGCCAGTTTTGGCATCGTAGGCGTCCAGGAAGCCGCGAACGCCCACGTCCCCGCCCGCCATCCCCACAATCACTTTGCCATCGAGCACCCGAGGAGCGGCTGTCATTGCATAACCTTCGCCGTTTTCAGCTACGTGAACATCCCACCTCACGGCGCCTGTCGTCGCATCAAGCGCTACGAGATGGCAATCGAGCGTCCCCGTATAGACCGTGTTTTCGTAAACGGCGACGCCGCGATTCGAGCGATGTACTCCGATGGTGTATAGCTTTGAGGGGAGACGAGGCGTCCAGCTCCAGATCTTGGTGCCGAAGCGCGCGTCGAGGGCAGTCACCGTGCTGGGTGGCTCGGTGACGTACATGAGACCGCCGACCACCACCGCAGAGGACTCAATGGGTGCTTCGCCCGCCTGCTTGGGTTGGTAGATCCACGCGGCTCTCAGGCTGTGCACGTTTTCGCGATTGATCTGCGCGAGGCGCGAAAAGCGCTGCGATTGATAATCGCCTCCGTACATCAGCCAGTCTTGCGGCGTGTCGTCCGCGTGCAGCAGTTGCTCGTAGGTCACATCTTGCGCCAGCGATCGCGCCGGAGCGAATGAGAGCGCGGCCGCCGCTACGACCCCCAATAAGCGAAATTTCATTGTGCACCCTTGAGACTCATGAGATATGCCACCAGGTCGTCCATCTGCTCCGCGGACAGAACATCCTTGAAGCTTGGCATGAAACTTTTCCCGGGCTCTGATTGCAACGAGCGCAGGTCAGGTTTCCAGAATCCGTGTATTTTCCCGCTGGCATCTTTCAAGTCGATTGTGAACGAGTCTTCACTCACGCGGATGCCTTCCACCGCGTGCCCGTCTTTTTCGATTGCACGGAACATCAGATACTCCGTCCATTTAGACGCGTAGAAGCCCGTTCCGTTCTCGGGCAGGTTCGCGCCAGGGTCGATGAGCCTGGCCTTCAAGCTCCCGGGGCCACGCATCGCGCCGATTCGCGTGAGTTCTGGCCCAACGATTCCGCCTTGGCCGGCGATGATGTGACAAGCGGGGCACCCGCTCGATTGATACAGCGCTCCACCGCGCTTTGCATCGCCCTTCACTGTCCCCTGAGTCGCAGCCGTGTTGAAGCTCGCCAGGAACGCCACGATATTTGCAGCATCCTGCTGCGATAAGTCAGGAAACAGAGGCATGGCGGTCCCTGGGATCCCCCGCTTGATGATGTTTACGACGGCCGCATCGCCGAGCCTCGCTGGCACCCCGCGAAGATCGGGGCCCTCGTCGCCGCCCGCATCCGCTCCGTGGCATTGGGAGCAGTTCTGCTCAAACAAACGCTTGCCTAGCTCGGGATCGGCAGGAACTGTCTTTGCGGGTTTCGATTCCCCCGCCGCCGGCTCGGATTCTTGAGCTGCGGCCTGAGATACACAGAGGGCGCTGAGAACGAAACTGCAGGCCACGAAAGCCAACGCGACACGTCGGACACACTCGATTGTATTCACGCAAGACCTCCACACCTTCATCCTTCGCCAATGCCCTGGGCGGTTGCCGCAAATGAGATGGCGACGGTCGTACGTCAAGTCCTCCAGAATTTCCTACGATTCTGAATCTCGGCGCCGATACTTCTCGTGTGCAACGATTCGAAAAATCTGAACGCGCCATCATACAGATTTTAGCGAAGCGCCGGTAGACTTCTTCCATAATTCGCTGCTCACTCTCCCAAAGCAATCGGGCCACGTGCGACGGATCCTTCGGGAGAATTGGCGCGACTTGGGACTTGCCGTTGCGGAATCCTGGAGTCCGCAGGCTCACGGCTGAAACCTGGCGGCTCCGCTGTGGAAGGTGCGGAGTTAGGCTAGCATGACCGTCAGACTCACTCGAATCGGCCTACGGGCTTTTCGCGGCCTTCTTGTGTGCCGAGGCTGCAGTGGGATGGCGCGAACCAGTGGCCTCTTGACGCCGGTCGTCGAGCGCGGTGCCTATTTTCCCGACTTTTCCCAGCCAGTGCGAGATCCGTAAGGAAGCGCTACGGAAATCCCTTCGATCTGCCTGATCTTCCCGCCTTCGATCTTGAAGAACTCGCCCATCTCAACACTCGATGGCCTTTGCGTGATCGC
>DATLWP010000391.1:0-9924 GCA_035576265.1 Candidatus Polarisedimenticolia bacterium | reverse complement strand
TGTTATCGGCAAGTACGGCGAAAATACTGAAAGATTACGCCAAGTTCAGGCGCTGGCTAGCATCAAGGGATATCACGCGATACTTCTCAAGGACTACGAAGACATCCAAGAACTGTCACTTCCCGAAAAGGCTTTGCTTTTTGGGCTCTTGAGTTGCTTCGTCATATGCGATGACACAGTGGCTTCAGGTCACAACGAGGAGCTCCCCATTCTCGCTAACGCCGGCTTCGTTATCGCAATCCTGTGCCCGACCACAGGATGCTCATCCTGGATGCACGCGCATTTTCCCACGAGCTTTCGAAACGTGAGAGTGTTTGAATATTCCTCCGACATATCGGCAAGAATTCAGGAAGCTATCTTATGGGCCGAGCAGCAGGCGCAACAGGTAACGCGCGACTGGAACGAACTTTACCCGTGGCGTCAGGCAACCTTTCCGCGCGGGACCGATTAGGCGTTTTGGGCCTTGCAGCTCGTCCCCACCGCCCCTTCGAGCTGTAGAGGCCTACCCGGATAATCCAGGAAGGCCGTCGCGGCTGCGCTGATTGTTGTCTCGCTGATAGGTTCTGATTGCTTCCGGACCTATCTTGCGAGCCCATGCGCCGTGCTGCTCGCGTTGTCCTCGATATTGAAAAAGTGGCACACCGAATCCGCAGGAGTCCGCAATGTCGGCAAGTTCGACGACGATGATGGACCGGATGCCTGCGAGCTCCGAGAAGTGGATTTGCAAGCGGGGAAATTCCGGATCGCCCGGCTCGACAACTCTGCCTTGTCCGTGCAGGCGGACAATCTTCGGCGGCCCCTGAAGAGCGCAGAACATCAAAACGACCCGGCCGTTTTCCTTCACGTGCGCCACCGTCTCGATTCCGCTGCCGGTCAAGTCCAGGTAGGCTACGGTCTTCGGCCCCAGAACACGGAACGTGTCCAGCCCTTTCGGGGAGATGTTCACGTGGCCCTTGGGATCTAGCGGCGCCGATCCGACGAAGAATAACGGCTGCTCTTCGATGAACTGCCTCATGGCATCGTCGATAGTCGAATACGTCTTGCCCATGGCGGGAGCCTCCTGTTCCAAATCCTAGCATGCTCTAGCACGGAAGACCGGCCGGTCAACAGGCGGATTTCGAGCATCCCCTTTTCGGGTATGATGGGACACGGAATACTGCAGGAATCGACCCTTTTCGTTGCACAGGCACTCTTGCCTGTGCAACCTAAGAAAGGTCAAGGGAGCGGCGCGTGATCTCGAGGTACACACGTTCGGAGATGGGTCACGTCTGGAGCGAGCAGAACAAGTTCCAGAAGTGGCTCGAGGTAGAGTTGGCCGCGACGGAGACGCTGGCGGAGGCGGGGATCGTTCCTCGCGAGGCAGCCGCGAAGCTGCGCGAGCGGGCGCGCGTGAACGTCCCGCGCATCAACGAAATCGAAGCGAAGGTGCGGCACGACGTGATCGCTTTCACCATCGCCGTGCAGGAAACCGTGGGCGATCCCGAAGCGGCGCGCTGGCTGCATTACGGTCTCACGTCGAACGATGTGGTGGACACGGCGCAGGCGCTGCTCGTGCGCGATGCCTCGCGGCTGATCGAAAAGGCGCTCGCGCGGTTCGGCGAAATTTTGGAAAAGCGCGCCTGGGAGTTCAAGGACACCCCCGAAATCGGCCGCACGCACGGCATTCACGCCGAGCCGATTACCTTCGGCCTGAAAGTGGCGAACTGGTACGCCGAAAATCGCCGCGACGCCGCGCGCTTTGAAGTCGCAGCGCGCGAGATGGCTACGGGAAAAATTTCCGGCGCGGTGGGCACGTGCACGCACCTCGGCCCCGAAATCGAAGAGAAAATCTGCCGGCGGCTCGGGCTGGCGACCGCGCCGATCACGTCGCAGGTGATCGAGCGCGACCGCCACGCGCAATATCTCGCAGCGCTCGCGATTGTCGCCGCATCGCTCGAACGCGTGGCGCTCGAAATCCGGCATCTGCAGCGCACCGAGGTCCGCGAAGTGGAAGAGCCGTTCGGCGGGGAGCAGCGCGGCAGTTCGGCAATGCCGCACAAGCGCAATCCGGTCTCGAGCGAGCAGATATGCGGCTTGGCGCGCGTGGTCCGCGCGAATTCGCTCGCAGCCGCGGAAAATATCGCGCTGTGGCACGAGCGCGACATCTCTCACAGCTCGGTCGAGCGCATCATTCTGCCCGATTCGACCATCCTGGTGGACTACATGCTGCACCGCACGGCCGACATCGTCGAGAACATGAAGGTGTTTCCCGAGCGCATGCACCGCAACCTCGACGCCACGCAGGGGTTGGTGTTTTCAGGGCAGCTCTTGCAGGACCTGGTCGAGCACGGCGCGCCGCGCGAAGATGCCTACAAGTGGGTCCAGGGACACGCCATGATCGCCTGGGAATCGGAGACGAGCTTCAAGGACCGCATCGCCGCCGACCCGAACATCCGCAAATTCCTCGACGAAAAAACGCTCGCCCACACGTTCGATCTCGGCCGGCAGTTGCGCGCCGTCGACGCGATCTTCAAACGCGTCTTCGGCGCGAAGTCCTCCGCCGCGCATTAAATTCGGAAGCCAAACACAAAGGACAGCGGGACGAGAGACCCTTCGGCTGCGTTGCGGCCTTCAGGATGACGATCCCGATCGTTCCGCAACGCCATCCGGGATGCAAACGACGCAGATCGTCACTGTACGCGCTGGATGTAGCGGGCTTCGGAGGTGTCGACTTTCACTTTGTCGCCGGTGCCGACGAACGGCGGAACGTTGATCACCAGCCCGGTCTCGAGCTTCGCGGGCTTCATCACCGCGCTCGCGGTGGCCTTTTGGATGCTCGGCTCGGTCTCGACCACGGTGAGGTCCACGGTGTCGGGCAGGTGCACGCCGATGGGCTTGCTGTCGTAATACTCGATCTTCACGGGCATATTGGGGATGAGGTAATCCTTGGCGTCGCCGACGACGTCGTTCTGCAGCGCGAGCTGCTCGTAGTTCTCGGTGTTCATGAAGTGGTGGCCTTCGCCGTCGCTGTAGAGGTATTCGAAATCGATTTCGTCCACCGTCACTTTGTCGATGAAATCCTCGGCGCGGAACCGGTAGTCGATCATCGCGCCGGAGCGCAAATTGCGCATCTTGGTCTGCATGGCCGCGCGCTTATTACCCGGCGTGCGGTGGTCCACGCTGTAGACGACGTATAGATCGCCGTCGTGCTTGATGATCATTCCGGTACGCAAAAGTGTTGCCTTTAGCATGACCTGCTCCTGAAATCGTTTCTGAGGTTTCCCCAGCCGGGGAATGTTTGCCGGGAGGGCACGGGACCCACCGAGGCTGCGTTCAGCGCGTAAAAAACCCTCAACTGTAGGCTCAATTATAGCGGCCGTACTGCGCATGGTCAAACAAGCTCGCGGTGAGGAACGACGACGAAGTAGCATGCAGGCGGAAGAGGAATCGGCCGAGATCGGCGCGCAGGCTAGATTTCCTCCTCCTCGCACTGCTTGAGACGGGTGATCTTGAGCGAGATGCGGAACCCGCGCGAACGCGCGTCGGCGACGATGGCTCGCCGCGTTTCCACCGGCAGCGCAGCCGGACCGATCACGCCGGCGGAACTTCGCGGAAAATGCTTTACAAAAATCGCTGCGAGGTGCGCCGTGGCAAAGGAAATGGGAGTGGCGAGCAAAGCGCTCCGGCGAATTTGATAAAGGGTGGGAAAGCTCGCGTCCCACCGCACCAGCAGCGGCTGGTCGCCTTTCGTTCCCCGCACCAGGACGGCCGCGGCGAAGCGGGCATTTTCGAGCACGCCGCGGCGGATCAGGGTGGCCACCTGCCGCGGAGTAGGGGTCTTCGGAAACCGCTTGTGCACCAATCCCTGCGAACGCCTCAGCCGCCCTTGACGATACCACCGGCGCAGGCGTTCGAAGTCGTTTCCGCCGATCTTCGCGTCCATATCGCGCATCGGGATAAGGTGCGGCAGCATGCAGACCTCGTCCTGCGCCGCCAGGTACACAGGCGTCTCGCCGATAGGAGGCGGGAAGCGGAATTTCTCGCGATCGTCGAAGCGCCGAGCAAGAGCGAAGCGGCCATTGCGGTAGACCCGCGGGCGCGAAATCGCCGCGTCGTAGGCCACGTCGGCCGACCAAGTAGAAATCGGGTCCTCGCTCTCCGTGCTTTCGAACAGGCGGATATGAATCGCCTCGACGGAATCGAGAAGCTCTGCGCCGCGCCGGGCGAGCAAGTTGGTGAGACCCGGCGCTGCACCGGCGCAGATCAGCGCCACGCGATTTTTCGCCAGAAAACGCTTGTGAAACCGGAACTGCTCGGGCCGGAACGGGTGGTGCGTGAGATGGGAGTTCAGATCGAGGTAGTGGGCGCGCAGGCGCAAGGCTGCGCGCAGAACGATGTTGTTGTGAACCGCCGGCGACGCGTTGACCAGGAGGTTGGCACTGCGGCCGGCGCGCACGATCGACCACAAATTTCGGGCGTTCGCCTCGACGATCTCGATCTGGCTCCTCTTGTCCAGAAATCGCCGCGCGCGCTCGACATCGCGGTCACCGCACCACACGGAATGGCCCTGGCGCGCCAGCAACTCCGCCAGCAAAGAGCCAGTGCCTCCCGCTCCCAAAACGAAAATGCGCATCGGCCCGCAACTCTACCATATCCGCCTGCCCAGACAACGGCGGGCGGTCCCGCGGTAGCTCGAATCGTGCGTCTAAAGCTGCTCGCGGTTTGGTTGACAACGCGCGAAGCGGGCGCGTATCATTTTCGACGGTACAGCGTCCGGGCCCGGGCGCTCTATCCCCTTCATTGCTCTAGCCCCCAAGTAGGGTGGAGTAACCGAAGTCGAACCCTCGGCACGTTGGGCGCGAATCCGTACGGAGGCCGTTTTTCATGTCACCCGAACACGACAACAACCTACAACCCTCTGCTGTGCAGACCGTTTCGCCCGAGTCGGGCGCCGAGACTACGGTCGCGGCTCCCGCGACCGCGATGGAGCAGCTGCAAGAAGCAGCGGGTGCCGCTACAGCCCCAGTTCGCGCGCCGGAAGCCGCGCCAGTGACCGAGGCTCCCGCCGAATCCAGCCCCGCCGCCTCGACCGCTGCGCCAGCCGCGGATGCGAATGCGGAAGCCACTCCTGCAACGGAGAGCCCCGAGGCAGACGCGACGGAGACGATGGACCGGCTGCTCGACCAATTCTCCGCGCCTGAACCGGCAGCGGAGGGAGAGATTTTTGACGGGCACGTGCTGGCCGTTACGGACGCCGGTGTGGTCGTGGATGTGGGCGGAAAGTTCGAGGGATTGGTTCCGGCACAAGAGTTTGCGGATTCGGGAACGGTGATCGAGTTTGGCCCCGGGCAAACGATCGAAGTTGAGCGGCTGCACGAAGAGAAGGACGGCTACGTTCTGCTCTCGCACGTGCGCGCGCACCGCCGGCGCGTCTGGGAGCGCATCGAGAAATCGCACCGCGAGCACACAAACCTCACGGGGAAAATCCTCGAACGGATCAAAGGCGGGCTGGTGGTGGATATCGGCGTGCGCGCGTTTTTGCCCGCTTCGCAGATCGAGCTGCGGCCCGTGCATGATCTGGAAGCGTGGAAGGACCGCGAGATTGAAGTGCGCGTTCTGAAGCTCAATCGCAAGCGCGGGAACGTGGTTGTCAGCCGCCGCACGATCTTGGACGAGGAACAGAAAGCGAAGCGCGAGGCTTTGGCCGAGACGCTCGCGGAGGGCACAGTGGTAACCGGGCGCGTGAAGAATATCACCGACTACGGCGTATTCGTAGACCTCGGCGGACTGGATGGATTGTTGCACGTCAGCGATCTGGTATGGGGACGCGTCCCGCACCCCTCCTCGGTAGTGCACCCCGGTGACGAAATTGAAGTCCAAGTCCTCAAGTTCGACAAGGAGAAGCAGCGCATTTCTCTCGGGCGGAAGCAACTGCTGCCCGACCCGTGGGCCACGGTGCCGGAGCGATTTCCCGTGGGAACGCGCGTGCAGGGGAAAGTAGTCGGCGTGACCGATTACGGCGCGTTCGTGCAGATCGAGCCGGGAGTCGAAGGTCTGGTGCATGTGAGCGAGATGAGCTGGTCGAAACACGCGAAGCATCCCTCGAAGATCGTCAAGGTTGGAGATGAAGTGGAAGTGGTGGTGTTGGAAGTCAAGACGGACCAGCGGCGCATTTCCCTCGGCCTGAAGCAAACGATGCCCGATCCGTGGGAAGCGGCGGCGGAAAAGTACCCGGTAGGCACGATCGTTAACGGGCGGGTGCGGAACCTGGCTGATTTCGGTGCGTTTGTGGAGATCGAGGAGGGCATGGAGGGACTGATCCACATCAGCGACGTCAGCTGGACCGAACGCATCAAGCATCCGAGCGAGAAGTTCAAGAAAGGCGACGCGGTCGAAGCCAAAGTGCTGAAGGTGGATTCGGCAAACCGGCGGCTGTCGCTCGGCATCAAGCAGCTGAACGACATCTGGGCAAATTGGTTCACCGCACACAAGATCGGCGACATATTGAAGGGAAAAGTCGTGCGCACCACCGATTTTGGAGCGTTTATCGAACTGGCCGAAGGCATCGAGGGGTTGTGTCACGTCTCCGAAATTGAAGAGCGCCGTCCGAAGGGCGAGCGCGAAAAGGTGAAGCTGCCGCGCGATGCGCGCGTCACATCCGTGCTTTCACAGGGTCAGGAATACGATTTCAAAATCCTTCGGCTCGAACCGGACCAACGCAAGATCAGCCTGAGCTATCGCGCCGCGCAGAAGCAGGCGGAACGGCAGGACATGGAGTCGTTCCGGTCATCGAAATCGTCTCCGACGGCCACCATTGGCGATGCCATTCTGGCCAAGCGGCAGTCGATATAACGGACCGCCGGAAAAACGGGCCCGGCCTGCCGAAACAATCCCCGGCCGGAAAATCCGTTTACCTTGGCGTAGATTGATGATATTCACGGATGGTGCGGAGCCCCGCCCCGGCCCGCAAACGGCCCCGAAATGCCAGACATTGCGAGAGGAGGCTCTCTAGTGATGCCAGAGGTTGCGGGAGAGCACGAAGGCAAAGATCATACGGTAACGAAGGCGGAGCTCGTCGAAGAAGTCACGCGGGTAACCGAATTGCCGCGAAAGGAATCGGAGGCGGCCGTCGAGACCATCTTCGAAAGCATCATCGCCGCGCTCCAGGCCGACGACAAGATCGAGATTCGCGGATTCGGCAGCTTCCGCACGCGCCAGCGTCGCGGCCGCACAGGACGAAATCCGAAGACCGGGGCGAAGGTGGAAGTCCCGGCCAAGAAGATTCCTTTCTTCAAGCCCAGCAAAGAGCTGAAGGATTACGTCAACAATCCGCAGCCGGCAAGCACCGCTGCGGACCCCACAAAGCTCGGCGCGCAGGACTGAGCGGGATGGATTACCTGTGGACGCCGTGGCGCTATCGCTACGTCGCCGACGCCTCGAAGGACGAGCGCTGCATCTTCTGCGACGCTTTGGCCGCCAATGACGACGTTCGCACGCTGATTCTCCTGCGCGGAGAAAAGAATTTCGTCATCCTGAACCGCTACCCGTATACGAGCGGCCACGTGATGGTGGTGCCGTACGCGCACGTGGCCGAACTCGCGAGCGCCGAACCGGACACGCTATCGGAAATGATGGGTATGGCGCAGCGCGTCCAGGTGGCGCTCTGGAAAACGTACCGCCCCCACGGATATAACCTTGGGATGAACCTCGGCAGCGCCGCGGGCGCCGGCGTCACTGGTCACCTGCACCTGCACGTCCTGCCCCGCTGGGCCGGCGACGCGAACTTCATGACCGTGGTGGGCGAAACGCGCGTCGAGCCCGAGGACCTTTCGACCACGTTCGAACGGATGCGCCGGGCGCTCGGAAACTGATCGCGCCCCGCGCGCGGCATGACCACCCGAAGGAAATGCGAGTGGCAGGCACGACCTTTCGGTTCCGCTCCACGCACCAGCAAACCAGACATGATAGGGGAAAGGAGAAATACGGGTAATGGATTGTACGCAGGATATTCGGCACCTAACCGGAGGCACGACGGAGGAGCACTGAGGTGCGGCCATGACAGCTAGGTCAACCAGATCTACAAAGCAGACAAACCTTGCCGGGAGCAGAGAAAAGAACGTCGTAGCGCCGTACCACCGTTCTCCCGCGAATAGCCAGCCGCCGCTTGTATATAAGCCTTATCTTGCCACCGCTCTTCGCGCGCCGCGCAGGCCGCTGATCGTATTGCCGCACACGCTTTCGGAAGTCACCGGACCGCTCTTCGGCCACGGCGACATCGCCGAAACCGACAACGATCTCACGCGCCAGCATGCGGGCGAGCCGCTGGGAGAACGAATCGTCGTGGCCGGACGCGTGCTCGACGACAACGGGCGTGCGGTGCCGAACACGCTCATCGAAATCTGGCAGTGCAACGCGGCGGGACGCTATCTGCATAACACGGACCAACACGCTGCTCCGCTCGATCCGAATTTCAGCGGCGCGGGTCGCACGCTGACCGACGCCGACGGCCACTTCCGCTTCGTGACGATCAAGCCCGGAGCGTACCCCTGGAAGAACCATCCGAATGCCTGGCGGCCGCGGCACATTCACTTTTCGCTGTTCGGCAACGCGTTCGTCACGCGCCTCGTGACGCAGATGTATTTCCCGGGCGATCCGCTGATTCCCTTCGATCCGATCCTCAATTCCATTCCGAGCGAACGAGCACGCCAGCGGTTGATTTCCAAATTCGATCTGAGCCTCACGGAACCCGAATGGGCGCTCGGATACCGCTTTGATATCGTGCTGCGCGGGCGCGAGGAGACCTTCTTTGAAAACAAGAAGTAAGGCCGACTTCACGCCCATTCCGTCGCAGACGGTCGGGCCGTATTTTCGCATCTCGCTCATGGGCCCTCACGCGGTGAAGCAAATTGCAGGGCCGAGCGTGAAGGGCGAGCGCGTGAAGCTCGTCTGTACTGTTTTCGACGGCGACGGCGCGCCCGTGAGCGACGCTTTGATTGAAATCTGGCAAGCCAACTCCGATGGCAAGTACAATCACCCGGACGATAAACAGGAAAAACCGATCGACGAGGAATTTCTGGGCTTCGGGCGCCAGGGGACTGATGAGGAGGGGGCCTGCGAGTTCGAAACCATCAAGCCGGGCCGAGTGCCGGGCCAGGGCGGCGTTTTGCAGGCGCCCCACTTGGTCGTTTCCGTGTTCGCCCGCGGCGTTATGAGACGCCTTCCCACGCGAATCTATTTCGTCGGGGATCCGGCCAACGGAGAAGATCCCGTGCTGGCACTCGTTCCCGAGCAGCGACGCAAGACGCTGATGGCGCATGCGGTGGCGGAGCACCCGGGCACTTGGCGCTTCGACATTTATCTCTGTGGTGGCAAAGAAACGGCCTTCTTCGATGTGTGATCGCGCCTGGGAAAACTGCACTGAACCGTAGTTCGTTGCGGGGCGTGACGGAAGCGCGTCTCGGAGGGAGAAACGTTTGGCAGCGCGGCTGATTGATAGTCTGTCGACGACAGGCCCGCTCGCCGAGTTGTTCTCCGACGATTCCGTCTTGCAGGCGATGCTGGATTTTGAAGCGGCACTCGCACGCGCGGAGGCGCGCGCGGGCATCATCCCGCAGGCCGCGGCAAAAGCCATCGCCTCTGCGGCGAAAGCCGCCCATTTCGATTCTGCCGCGCTGGCCGGTAAAGCTCTTCGTGCGGGCACGCCGGGAATCCCATTGGCTAAAGCGCTCACACAGCGTGTGCGGTCCGCCGATCCCGCGGCGGCGCGGTTTGTGCATTGGGGCGCGACGAGCCAGGATGTGGCCGACACCGCGCTGATCCTTTTGCTGAAGCGGTGTGAGCCCATTCTCCGATCCGACCTCTCCCGCCTCGAAAGAGCACTTCGCCGTCTCTCCGAGCAACACAAGCACACCGAGATGCTCGGCCGGACGCTGTTGCAAGCAGCGC
>DATLWP010000390.1:0-1721 GCA_035576265.1 Candidatus Polarisedimenticolia bacterium | reverse complement strand
CCGTGACTCGCGCTTTTCGTCCCGGATGCGGGAGGCGATTGCGAAGCCTGCTATAATGGCCGATTGCCATGAAGCGGATAAAACAAACTGGAAAGGCAAGGATCGTAGCGAGTGCTCAGTTGCCCACGCGCTTCGGACGATTCACGATTTCGGGTATCGAGGGCTCGCGCCCAGGTGAAGAGGCAGTGGCGATCCAGCACGGGCAGCTTCGGCCTGGAAGAGCGGCGCTGGTGCGCATTCATTCGCAATGCCTCACGGGCGACGTCTTCACCTCGGAGCGCTGCGACTGCCGCGCACAACTCGAATTCTCGCTCCGCAAAATCGCCAAGCACGCCTCTGGCGTGGTGCTCTACCTGCCGCAAGAAGGCCGCGGCATCGGCCTGCTCAACAAACTAAAAGCCTACCAGCTTCAGGACCGGGGCCTTGATACGGTGGAAGCAAACCGCCGGCTCGGATTCGCGGCGGACTCGCGCGACTACGATTTTGCCGCGGCCGCGCTCAAGGCGCTCGGCGTCCGGTCCGCGCGGCTCCTGTCGAACAATCCCGATAAGGTCCAGCAACTCGAGAGCGCAGGCATCCGCATTGTCCAGCGAGTTCCCTGCTGTCCACCTACAAGCCATCATTCGCGCGCCTACCTGCGCACCAAAAAAGTCAAGCTCGGCCATCTGCTCGCCGGGCTGTAGGTCACCCGCCCCCGACGAATTGCACGATTTCGAAGGTGTCGTTCGACTGCACGCGGGTCTCGCGCCAGCGGGCGCGCGGGAGAATATCGAGATTCCGTTCGATGGCGACGCGCTCCTCCGACATCCCTAGGTGCACAAGCAGCCCAGCCACGGTCAAGTTGTCCGGGATTTCGCGGGGTTCCCCGTTTATCGTGACAGTCATTGCGCTAGGGAGTCGACGCGGGGGCTTCCGGCGGGGCCTTCGGGCGCGAACGCATCGTGAAACGAATTTCGTCCTTGCCCGCATCTGCCATGGCGAGAATGACGAGCGCCAGCTCGCCTTTGCCTAGCTGCGGCAACGGAAATTGAATTCGCACGCGACCCTCGCTATCGCTGGTGCCGGTGTGCCGAGCGTCGCGCAGAGCGCCCTCGATCGTGGCCTCCACCCGAGCACCTGCCTGCGGCTGGCGGTCTGATCGTCCCAAAATCTCCATGTCGAGCGAGACGGTTCCCGCCGACAACCAGGACCCGGGGTTCAGAAGTTGCACCTGAATTCCTCCCGTTTGACTGGTTTTGTCGGCTGGCGCAGAAATCTCTCCGGCAAGCGAGCCCGCGCGCAATTCTTCGATGATAGAGCGGTGCTGAGCCTCCACGCGCTGGCGCAAGGCGTCAACGCTGAATTCGGGCGCGGCCGCGAATTGCTCGTAATTCGATGTACGCCGGTGGAGTACACGGCCGTTTTGATAGACCGCCGTATCAATGACGAGATGGCTCGGGCCCCGCTCTTCAGTCTGAACATGAAACACCCGGTCGCCCACGCGGACGTCCGTGTTAAATCCGAAACTCATGGGCCGCCAATTGCCTCCCAGTGAGCTCCGCCGGTTTTGCCGCATACGAAATTCTTGGGAGTTCATTGACCGGCGTGCGCTCGGGCGTTATTATACCAGCGCGTCGAATATGAACAGCGCCTACCTCGACAATTACGGGCCGCTTTTGCTTATGTTTATACTGGCATGCGGAATGGCTGGCATGCTCATCGTGATGTCCACAATGGTGGGT
>DATLWP010000389.1:0-4209 GCA_035576265.1 Candidatus Polarisedimenticolia bacterium | reverse complement strand
CTCGAAGTACTTTCCCTTCAACCGGCGAGCGCAACCCGATTAATTCCCGAGGTTTGCCGGAACCCTCATTGATCCCTACGAGTCCTGCCCGCGCAACTTGTACCTCGGAATCGGCCACCTGGACTCCGTACACGGCCGCCTCGAGTTCTTTCTCGGCGGTGACGTCCGCGTTTCTAGCCTGGTCCAAAGCTTGCGAGGAGATCACACCGTTCTGCGACAGCCGTTCCGCGCGGTAGCGATCGCGACGCGCCTGTTCGCGGTCCTCGTGGGCGTGCGCCTCGCGGGCCTTGGCCTGTCGCAAATTGGCCTCCGCAGCTTTGACGCGCGCATAGATCTCTTCGCGCTCGCGCTGGCTCAAGGGCAACGGATCAATTTGAGCCAAAACCTGTCCCTTCTGAACAGGGTCACCGTCTTCGAGTTCGACGCGGATCAGGCGGCCTGGAACGGGCGACGACAACACAAAGCGATCGCGCACCCTCGTCTGGCCTTCCTCGTCGACCGTTACCTGAAACGACCCTCGTCTCACGTCAGCGGTCTCGACCAGAATTGGCGACGGCAGCAGCCCGTAGACGATCAGCGCCGCAATCGCTAGCAGCACGGCGGACGTGATACCCATCCGGCGAAGTTTGTTGCGATTCAATCTATTCCCTCGCCTTCAGCACGGACACCAAATCGAGGCGGTAAACCCGCCGCAGAATCAGCGCTCCCGAAAACACCGAGGCCGCTGCAATGATCAGCGACGCATACGCATACGTCCGGCTGCTGATGACGAGCGGCATGCGATAGAGCTCCGACTGCATGGAATACACGAGTAGCGCGCAAATCGCATAGCCCAGCAAAAATCCGATCGGAATGGATATTCCCGCCAGCAGGCCCTGCTCGCCGAGCAGCATCCATCCGACCTCTCCCCGTGTGAAACCCAGAACACGGAGCGAAGCCAGCTCGTGCGAGCGCTCGGAAAGCGTCACGCGGGCGCCATTGTAGACCATGCCAAACGCGATCACGCACGCGAAGCCCACCAGCGCGCCCATCGAAATGCTCAAGCTGCGCGCGATCGTGTTGCGGAAGCTTGTCAGCATCGCCTCCCGCACCGCTACCCCGCTTACCGCGGGAGTGCGCTTCAGAAACGCGTAAAGCCGCTCCGCGAAAGCCGAGTCCACGGAAAGGAATGCTCCCGACGTGGTGGGACCTTCTCCCATGAGGCGATTCAAGGCCTGAATGTCCATGTAGGCCGACGTACCGATCAAGTCCTCCACCGTTCCTTCGACGATCACCCGTCGTATCGGACGTTCTCCCTCGAGCACTTCGACAGTGACTCGATCTCCCCGCGATGCGCCCAAGGTCTTGGCCAAGCTCGAAGAAAGCACGATTCCGTCGGGCGGAAGTTGAATTTCTCGCAGTCGAAGATCGATCAGGCGGCGCAGCTGCCGGTCCGCGCTGAGGCCGAGAATGGCCACACGCCGCGAACGATGTTCGTAACGCAACTTCGCCGCAACCACACGGAACGGCTCGGCCCGCGTCACGCCCAGGAGGTGCGCGACCGCGTAGCGGGCCGACGAGCCGTGCGGTTCGTTGAACGTCACTGTCACGCTCTCGCGCGACGCCGTTTCAAATTCCACTTGGATCAGGTACTCGATCGCATCATAAAAATAGAACCCGACCACGAGGATTGCCCCCGCTAGCGCCAGGGCGAACGTCGAAAGGATTGCCTTCCACGGGCGTCGTTCGAGATTGCGCAGGATCATCCGAGCGGAAAGCGACACGAACCGCTGCAGTCCGAGCCGCTCCGCGATCCCGGGCCGAAAGCGTGTGGGAGATTCCGGTCGCATCGCCTCTGCGGGTGGCAGCGACACCACTGAGCGCAACGCCCCGAGAGCACCCAGACAGGCCGCCCCGGCGCTGATGATGATCGACGAGACGATCAACCCGTGACTCGCCGTGAAGCGCAACTCAGGAATGCGGAAAAAGTCCTCGTACACTCTCGACAGTCCGCGGCCGAGCCAAATCCCAACCGGAGTCCCGATGACTGTTCCCAACAGAACTGCCGTGAGTGCGAATTTTAGGTAGTGAAAGCCTATGGATGCATTGCTGTACCCGAATGCCTTGAGCAGGCCGATCGGTCCTCGCTGCGTGCCGACGAGACGCGACAGCACTACGTGGATCAGAAACGCCGCCACGCCCAGAAATATCGTCGGCACGAAGATCCCTGTGATCCGATCCTGCGTGATTTCGTCCGAAAGGAAGCGATGGGACAGTTGGTCGTCGCGCCCGTAGGAACCAAGCCCGCCATAAGGTTCGAGCAGGGTGTCCAGCCGCGCCAAGACCCCGGCCTCGCTCGCTCCCGGAGCCAGCGAAAGAGCGACGTCGTTAAACGCTCCTTCCATGTTGAACGCTGGCCCGAGCGATTTCTCGCTCATCCAAAGAACGCCGAACCGCCGGTTGTCGGGAAACACTTCCGCGCCGCGGATCTCGTAGACGTACTCGGGCGAGATGGCGACGCCGGCGATTCGAAGGGGTTTCCATCGGCCGTTGATCACGGCGCCGATCGTCTGGCCCACCTTGAGTCCATTGGCAGTGGCAAACGACTCGCTGACGAGTACTTCATCGCGCCGCCCTGGATCGAGATAACGGCCGCGGCGGATGCACACGTCATTCAGCATCTGCACGGGCCGCTCTGGGATCGAAATAAGCCGGCCCAGCGCAGGCTCGTTCAAGCCGGGAACATCGAGCGTGACCTCGACCACAGTTCGCGTTTGCACGGCCGCTACGCCGGGGATCGCCGCGATATTGGCCGCCACCGTGTTCGGTGCGCGCTTCAAGTGCGCGAATACATCCGCGAAACGATAGCCGGTGTAATAACTCCGCTGCGCATCTAATATGGACTGGTATGAGCCACGCATTGTCACGTACGTGGCAATCCCGCAGGCGACCACCAGGGCCACGGTGACAAGCTGGCTCCTCATATGCCAGAGATCCCGCGACAGTTTCTTGTCGAGCGCCGTCATCTCTGCTCACCAGGTAAGTTCGGATGGCGCGACCTTTTTCTCGTTTCTCTGAATGTCCGCGATTTCACCGCTGCTGATGTGAATCACCCGATCCGCCATCCCCGCAATCGCAACGTTATGGGTGATGACCACCGTAATCGTTCTAAGCTGGCGATTTACGCGCTCCAGAACCTCCAATACAAGACGTCCCGTGGGGTAATCGAGTGCTCCCGTCGGCTCGTCGCACAGCAGCACCTCCGGGCGCTTCGCCACGGCACGCGCGATAGCGATCCGTTGCTGCTCGCCGCCGGATAGCTGAGAAGGAAAGTGGTTCAGTCTTTGCTCGAGCCCAACGAGCCGGAGACACTCCTTCGGATCCAGTGGATTCTCCGCGATTTCGGTAACCAGAGTAGTGTTTTCCAGAGCCGTCAAGCTCGGAATCAAGTTGTAGAATTGAAAAACGAACCCGACGTGCTCGCGACGGTACCTCGTGAGCTCGTGCTCGCTCGCCGCCGTGAGACTGTGATCCAGATAAAAGACCTCTCCCGACGTCGGGACATCCAGTCCCCCGAGGATATTCAACAGCGTCGATTTGCCGCTGCCCGACGGACCCAGCAAAACGACGAACTCCCCCGGATAAAGATCCAGGTTCACGCCGCGGAGCGCGTGAACCTCCACTTCTCCCATTCGGTACACCTTTGTAACGCCCCTCACATGGAACACAGCCTCACTCGCGGCGCTCTTTGCGTCACGAAGGCGGGTCGCCTGCCAGGCGGAGACGCTCTTCTCACTCACGGCTCATACCTCGACACACTCTAAGACCATCGGACGCACGATGCGTGCGCAAAGCCCGTATTTCCTGCTTCTCGCGGCCGCGTAGCCCGGCTTGTTACGGCGCCAACTACGACCTTAACTCTTGTAGTTGCAGTCTCATGTGACTGGTATCACGGCAGCTCGTGAAATGAATCTCAGCGGTTCAGCCGCCTGCAGGACCACGTCACTACAGAATTGCCGCAAGAAAGCGCGCGACGCAAGCTCTCGGACTTCCTTGTCGTGCCGAGCAGGAAACTATCTGCCGTCCGATTTACTCATAACGACAAGCCCGCAGCAGCCCCCCGTGATGCCCTGCCACGCTGGATCGAAGCGCCAAATCACCTCGACGGACTCTCGCTCTGGATTCTGGCCGGAGCTTGTGCGCAAAGCTCCTCGATCGGCTGGTCCGGCT
>DATLWP010000388.1:0-17806 GCA_035576265.1 Candidatus Polarisedimenticolia bacterium | reverse complement strand
TGGCGAAGCTCGCCGAAGTCTTCAAACCGAAGAAGATCACGTATGCAACGATCGAATACGTGGATATCGGCGGAATCCAAAAGGACCGCGAGAAGAATGCTGCATCGCTCGTGCCGCTGCGTGAGGCGGACGCGCTGGCGCACGTCGTGCGGCTGTTCGAGAATCCGGCGGTGCCGCACGAACCCGGCTCGCTCGACGCCCTGCGCGACATCGAAAGCGTGGATATCGAGCTGATGCTGAACGATCTCGAGCAGGCGTCGAAACGAATCGAGCGCGTCGAAAAGGATCTGAAAAAGAAGAAAGACCCGCTGCTCGAAGCCGAATTGCACGTGCTCGTGCGTTGCCGCCAGGCGCTCGAGGCCGAAACGCCTCTGCGCGAACTCGAGTTCAAGCCCGAAGAGCAAAAGATGCTGACCGGGTTCATGTTTTTGACGCGCAAGCCGATGCTCTACGCGCTCAACCTCGGCGACGAGGACGCACCGGAGATCGACCGCGTGGTTGAGAAGTATCATCTCGAGAAACTGGCGTCGAAGAGGCAGACCGCCGTGGTTCCTTTCTGCGGCAAGATCGAAGCCGAACTGGCGGAACTCGACGACGCTGAAGCCGCCGAAATGATGCGCGCCTACGGGCTTGCGGAATCGGGGCGCGACCGCCTGATCCAGGCGAGCTATCGCCTGCTGGGCCTGATTTCGTTTTTGACATGCGGCGAGCCGGAATGCCGCGCGTGGACGATCGAGCGCGGCATGACCGCGCAAAAGGCCGCAGGCGCCATTCACAGCGACATCGAGAAAAATTTCATCAAGGCGGAAGTGGTGAATTGGGAGGACCTGCTGAAGGCGGGCAGCTTCGCGGCGGCGCGGGAGCGCGGGCAAGTGAAGCTCGAGGGCAAAGAGTACATCGTGAAGGACGGCGACGTGATATTGTTCCGGCATTCGGGGTAGCGTTTCACAGGCTGAAAAACCAATAGTAGATTCCGAATCCGGATCGATGGACTCGGAAAGACCGCAACACTCTTTCGATGAAATGAATTGAGATGATGGGGTGACAGAGGCAGGGGAGACAACTCGTATCCTGCTGGCGCTGCTGCTGGGATTGACGGCGGCTGCGGCGAACGTCCTCGGCGGTCTGCTGATTGCGCGGCGGCAATGGTCGCGCCACTACCTGAAATATTTCATCGCGCTGGGCGCGGGATTCATGCTCGCCACGGCGCTGATCGAAATGGTGCCCGAGTCGCTGAAGCTTCGCGGCGACACGGCCTCATTCTTCTTCGGCAGCGGAAACGCGGTGTTTCTGTTCGTTCTGGCGGGCTATTTCCTGGTTCATTTTTTCGAGCACACCGTTGCGCCGCACTTTCACTTCGGAGAAGAAACGCACCACGAGCAGATTTCGCACGCCCACGCGAGCTACGCAGCGCTGCTGGGACTCGTGATCCACACATTTTTCGACGGCGTGGCCATTGCGTCCGGTCTGCTTGTCTCCACGTGGCTCGGAGGCGTGGTGTTCGTGGCGATTTTCCTGCACAAGATTCCGGAAGGATTCACGGTGGCGTCGCTGATGCTGGCGAGCGGGCAGAGCCGACGCGCGGCGTTCACGTCTTCGGCGATTCTGGGAGGAGCGACGCTGGCGGGAGTGGGATTGATGTTTGCGCTGCGCAGCTCGGTGGCGGACGCACTGCCCTTGTCGGCGGGAGTCACGCTTTACGTCGCCGCATCGGATTTGATCCCCGAAGTGAATCACGAGCCGGGGGTGGGCATGGCCGTTCTGGTGTTCCTTGGCGTAGGCGTCCTGATCGTCCTCAAAGCACTCTTCCACGTCTAGTTGACCGGCTAGCTGGTTTTTCGAACGAGCGATGCTGAGCCTCGTACGTTCAGTAGATGAACGTCCAAAGGAGGGCCCCGCAAGATCGGGCTGGACGTGGGGTTTTGGAACATCGCTCGTGCCGCAACTTTATGGCTGCTGGCGTGTTAGATAGACTGTGGAAGCCATGGCCAGAACGGACGTCCAACTGATGCTGGACGTGAAAGCGGGGGACGACGCGTCCTTTGACTTTCTGCTGCGGAAGTACCGCTCGCCGCTGGTCAACTTCCTGAATCGCATGGTTCACGACACGGCCACGGCGGAAGATCTGGCGCAAGAGGTTTTTCTGCGCATCTATCGAGCTCGGAAACAATACACGCCGAGCGCGAAGTTCACGACGTGGCTGTTCCGCATCGCGACGAACCTGGCGCTCAATTCGGTGCGCGACAATCGCCACCAGAGGATGGCCGTGTCGATCGATGCGCCCGCGGATGATGGAAATCCGGCGCCGACCGAATTGCCGGCACCTGAAATGCGCATCGACGAGCACATGATCGAGCGCGACCGATCGGAATTCATCCGCCGCGCGATTGCGGCGCTGCCCGAGAAGCAGCGCGCGGCGGTTTTACTTCACAAATACGAGGAAATGGACTACGGGGAGATCGCCAAGATTCTGGATTGCTCGGAAAGCGCGTTGAAATCGTTGCTATTTCGCGCATACGAGACATTGCGTGTGCAACTGGCCCCGCTGGTGGCCCAGCCGGTGGCGCAGCGCGCCGGGGAAGGGAGAAAAACATGAATTGCGAAGACGTTTCGAAGGAATTGATCTCGTATCTCGACGGGCGCGCGAGCTCGACGGAGCAGCAAAGAATCGAAGAGCATCTCGCCAGCTGTGCGGCGTGCCAGGCGCGCGCCGAGGAATTTCGCAAAGTATGGAGTGCCTTGGAGGAAGTGCCCGCGGTCGAGCCGTCGTTCGGTTTCGATGCGCGCGTGCGGCAGCGCATTGCGGCCGAGCCGCGTCCGCGATGGTTTACTGCGTTTGTGCCGCGCCCGCGTCTGGCGCTGTCGGCGGCCCTGCTGGTTGCACTGGCGATATTGGTGGCGAGGGCGCCCTCCCGGCATTCCGGGACGACCGCACCACCGGCATCGACACAGCAAGAGGATTTCAATGCCATCAAGGATTTGGGCGTACTCGAGGACTATGACGTGGTGACGAAGTTCGATGCACTTTCTGAGCTTCAACCGGCTGCTGCGCCACAGCCCGAGCCATCGCAGCCCGGGCGGCACACCAGCGACAATGACGGAGGCGTGTAAGTGCGACGGAAGATGCTCATTTTTCTGCCGGTATTGCTGCTTGTGACGGGCTTCGTGGCGCAGCCTGCCTCTGCGCAGGGCAGAGGGCAGCAGCAGTCGAGGCAGGCGGACAACGAAGCTGCGCAACAGGAGAGAGTGAACGGAAACCCAGAAAGCGGAAATGGCGTGCGGCCAGATGCCGATGGCGCTGCCGGAGAGGGCCGGCCTAACCCGCGTGCCGGCCTCCCGCCGAGATGGCTCGACAGAATTAGGAATATGTCGCCGGAGGAGCAGGAGCGTTTCTTACAAAACAATCGGCGCTTCCAGGCTTTACCACAGGATCGGCAGGATCAGATCCGCCGGAACCTGCAGAATTGGAACAGTCTTTCGCCCAAGCAACGTGCTGCGATCCGCAATCGCGAGCGCATTTTCGAGCGGATGACGCCGGAGCAGCGACAGTACGTGCGCCAGAGCCTGCTGCCGAGATGGCAGCAGTTACCCATCGAGCGACGCCAAGCGATCCGGGGCCGGCTTCGCTTGCTGCAGCGAATGACGCGCGTCGAACGGGCAGCAGCGCTCGATGATCCGAGGTTCATGCGCGGGCTGAGCCCGGAGGAGCAGTCCTTGCTACGCGACCTGAATTTGCTGCGAAATCCACCCGACGAGTAGGCTTTGTTGGCCGCTTGCCGCAGCGTCCTCCGCACGCTCTCACGGGCTTCTCCGCGTTTTCCGGCGCGCCCAGCGGAAAGATCCCGGCGCGCGATAGTTGACTCTTTCAAAACAATTTCGACTATTGCCGCCCTCAAACCGCTAGCTGTCGCTTGGCGGACGAAGATGTCCACTACCAATTGTGGTTATTCCGTTCTGGGGCCGAACGATGCGCGCCTTCCGCCGGTCCGGCGCATCCGAAAATAGTTTCTCGTTTTGAGAACATTCCACTTGACAAGACAGAGAAGGCAACTACAATCGGGGGCCAAAGTGGTAGAAAGTGGCGCGTAGTGGTAGAAAGTGCAACACGGTGGATGAGGCGAACGAGCAAGTGATTGCGGCCACACCGACGAAGGCTCTCGATGCTGCGTGGGACGTATCTGGCGACGGTGGACGAGAAGGGGCGGGTGAAAATCCCCGCCAGCTTCCTGGCCGAACTCCGCAGGGCGGGCACGAAGTTCTACGTGACCAGCGCCAGCGGCGATCACGCCCGAATCTATCCGATGAAGGTATGGGAAGAGATCGAGCGGAAGCTTGCGAAGAGGTCGTCTTACAACCCGGTCCGGCAGAAGTTTCTGGCACGCACGAACTATTACGGGCAAGTGGTAGAGGTGGATGGGCAGGGGCGCGTTTTAATTCCACCCGTATTGAGGGAATCCGCGGAGATGAAGGGCGAAGTCGATGTCCAGGGGCAGCTCACGTACCTGCAAGTCTGGAATCACGCGCGATTCCTCGAGCAATTGAAGCGTAACCCGATCACGGCGGAAGACGAAAAGGCGTTGGACGAGCTGGGCATTTAGCTTTTGAGCGTTCTGCATACGCCCGTTTTGGTCGCGGAAGCGATCGAATGGCTTCGCATCCGGCCCGACGGCACGTATGTGGATGCGACGGCCGGCACGGGCGGGCACGCGATCGAAATCGCCCGGCGTTTGACTGCGGGACGGCTGGTGGTGCTCGACCGCGACCCGCAAGCGCTCGAAATCGCGCGGGAACGATTGAGGCCGTACGAAGAAAAGGTGGTTCTAGTGCACGCGGAGTTTTCGAGGATCGGCGAACTGGCGAGCGGCGAGCTGACAGGCGGACTGAAACTGGCGCCGTTCGACGGAGTACTCGCTGACCTGGGGGTTTCGAGCCTCGAGTTGGACAGCCCTGAGCGCGGATTTTCGTTCCGCTGGGCCGCACCGCTCGATATGCGCATGAACCCTGAGACGCCGCTCACGGCGGACGAGATTGTGAATTACTGGCCAGAGAAGGAATTGGCCGATCTTCTCTATCAGAAAGCCGAGGAGAGGAATTCACGCAGAATCGCCAGGGCCATTGTTCGGGCGCGACCCATTCGCGACACCGGACACCTGGCAACGGTTGTGGCAGGGGTCCACAAAGCAAGGGGAAGGCAGAAACTGCAGCCCGCGACAAAAACGTTTCTGGCGCTGCGGATAGCGGTGAATCGAGAAGAGGAGGAACTCGAGCAGTTTCTTTCGCGGACCCCTGCCACTTTGACTTCCGGAGGACGCTGGGTCGTCCTCAGCTATCATTCGCTCGAAGATCGCCGGGTGAAGCAGGCGTTTCAGCGTCTGGCGCAAGAGGGAAGTTTTCGGGTGCTTACGAAGAAGGTCATCCAGCCCAGCGCGGAGGAAATCAGAAATAATCCGCGCGCGCGCAGCGCAAAGATGCGCGTTGCCGAAAAATTGGCGCCGGCGAAAAGTTCGCCGGGCAGGAGGAGCTGGTCATGACCGAATACTATACCGTCAAGCGGATCGATAATTCGCGGCTCGTGCGACCCACGCCTCCGGCGCAACTGCGGGAATTCTGGCGCCACGTGGCCGCGGGCGCGGCGATGGCGGCTTGCCTGCTGGTCTACACGTGGCAGCATTTCGAGTGCATTCAAATTCGCTACAAGATCGAGCAACTCGATTCCCAGCGCGCACAGGCCGCGGAGCTTAATCGCCAACTGCACCTGGAGGTTGCGACGCTGCGCTCGCCCATGCGCGTCGATGCGATTGCGCGAAACCAGCTCGGGTTGACCGTGCCGGTGCCAGCGGAGTTGGCTCCCGCCGAGGGGTCGAGCGACGCGGTACTGGCCGATGCGCGCCTGACGCAGCAGGCACCCAGGCCCTAAAATCAAACGATCGCGGCGATCTCGGTTGATCTGCCCCGATGGGGATCGATGGTACGCCACCGCGGAGCTTCCACGGTGGCGCGGCCGCGGCCGCTGGCGGAATACGTTACCGATGGGGTAGGGCGGAGTCCATGGAGCAGCGCAATCCGCGTCTCCGCTGGCTGGTCGTCTGGGTCTTAGCGGTAGTTTGGATGGCGGCCGTGCTGGCACGCCTCAGTTATCTCCAGCTGTTCTGCTACGGCGAATACCTCGCGAAAGCCCAGCGTCAACAACAGCGGATTTTCGAAATCAGCCCGATGCGCGGCACGATTTACGACCGCAGGGGCCGCGAACTCGCCGTCAGTCTGCCGATGGATTCGGTCTTCGGCGATCCCGCCGAGATCAACGACGTAAGCATGGTGGCGCGGCTGCTGTCGCGCGTTCTGGGTGTCCCCGCCGACGATCTCGAGGAGAAAATTCGCGAGGCGCGTACACCCGTTCGGCTAGCCAGAAAGCTTTCTCCCGAAACGGTTCAGCGGATCGCGGACATGAATCTGCGCGGAGTCTTCTTTCAGAAAGAGAACCGGCGCGTATATCCGCAGCGGGACCTGGCGGCCTCCGTGCTTGGCTACGTGGATGTGGACGAGAAAGGTATCGGAGGAATCGAATACTCGCTCGACAAGCAGATTCGGGGGCGCCCCGGCAGGATGATGGTGATGGCCGACGGGCGCCGCCGATGGTACGACCGCAGGGAATCGGCCGCCGAACTGGGCGCGAGCGTCACGCTGACGATCGACGAAACGATCCAGTACATTGCGGAAAAGGAACTGGCGCGAGCGATTCAGGAAACGCACGCGAAACATGGAACCGTGGTGGTGCAGGATCCGAACACGGGCGAACTGCTGGCCCTTGCCAACTGGCCGACGTTCGATCCGAACGACGCCGGCGCGTATCCGGCCGAGAGCCGCATGGACCGCGCCCTCACCGCCGCTTACGAGCCAGGCTCGACGTTCAAGGTAATCACCGTGACCGGCGCGATCGAGAACGGCGTGGCGAGTCCCAACGACCTCGTGGATTGCCAGATGGGCCAAATTCTAGTGGGCGGGCGAATCATCCACGACTGGAAGAAGTTCGGAATCTTGAGCGTGCGCGGAGTCCTGGCGCATTCAAGCGACGTCGGGGCCATCAAGATTGCCCTCCGATTGGGCGCGCCGAAGTTCTACAGGGCCATCGTATCGTTCGGCATCGGCCAGAGAACGGGCATCGAACTGCCGGGCGAAAATCGCGGTCTGCTGCGGCCGGTCGAGGAGTGGTCCGCGAATTCGATCGGATCGCTAGCGATGGGGCAGGAAGTGAGCGTCACGCCGATTCAAATCAGTTCCGCCATATCCGCTATCGCAAATGGGGGGACGCTCTACCGTCCCCGCGTGGTTCTCGAAGTGCGAGGCGGCCCGGCCGCGCCGCCGCTCCCGAGCCCCGAGCCCCAAAGGGTGACCGACGCGCGGACGGCGGCCCAAGTGCGCGAGATGATGGAAGACGTCGTTCTCGAAGGCACGGGAAAGGCCGCGCAGCTCGATGGCTACACGGCTGCGGGAAAATCCGGCACGGCGCAGAAGATCGATCCAGCGACGGGGCGCTATTCGGCTCGTGATTACATGGCGTCGTTCATCGGCTTCGCGCCGGTAAACAATCCGGTGGTCACGATTCTCGTCGTGCTGGATTCGCCGGTGGGCCCCCACCACGGCGGCGAAGTGGGCGGGCCCGTATTTAGGCGGATTGCCCAGCAGGTGCTCGCTTATCTCGATGTTCCGCACGACGTGCCGGTGCCGTCGGATGTGGAGACAGCGAAGAGTTTCCGCCCGGTGCCGGGGCTGGCTGTGTCGGCGCACGACGGCGATTCGAGCAGAGCGCGATTCGAGGCCGCGATTGCGAAGGCGAAGCCCAGGGCCGCGGCTCCGACGGTCGCCTTCGGAGATTCGAGCGCGATCGCGATTCCGAATTTCGCCGGCCAAAGCGTTCGCGGCGTGACCGAGGCGTGCTCCCGCTTGGGGCTTGTACCGTCGCTGATTGGCGACGGGGTTGCACTCGAGCAGTTTCCCGACGCAGGCACACAAGTCCTGCGCGGCAGCCGCGTGACGGTGCGATTCGGACGACCGGGGGCGCTTGTGCCCGCGTCGGCGCGAGGAAACGGGAATTGAGCCTGACTGCTAGACACAAGCCCGGCGTGAGAAATAGCAAGGGGGGCGCTACACTGGAAATACGGGGTATGAAACTTCATAGACTTTTGGCCGGAGCAGAAGTAGCCGGCGTTACAGGGCCAACGGATGTTGAGATTCAGTCCTTGGTCTACGACAGCCGTAAGGTGACTCCCGGCGCCATTTTCTTTGCGCTGCGCGGCGAGAAGCTCGAAGGCGTCGAGTTCGCCGAAGAGGCGGTGCAGCGCGGCGCCGTCGCGGTGGCGAGCGAGGGCGCACGTCCGTATGGAATTTCCAAGGAAATTGCGTGGGTCACGCTGCTGGCGGGTTCGGACCGACGCGGGCTGGCCAGCGCGGCAGCAAACTTCTACGGGCATCCGGTCGAGACGCTGAAACTTGTGGGCGTGACGGGCACGAACGGAAAGACTACAACAGCGTATTTGGCGGATTCGATTTTGCGCGCGGCCGGGTGTACGACCGGGCTCATCGGAACCACGGTGTACCGAACGCCGAAGGGGAGCCGCACGGCGGTGAATACCACGCCCGAATCGCTCGACCTGCAGCAAATGTTCGCGGAAATTCGCGATGCGGGCGGAACGCACGTCTCGCTCGAAGCAAGTTCGCACGCGCTGGCCATGGAGCGATTGTGGGGCTGCCATTTTGCGGTGGCGATCTTCACGAACCTGACGCGCGATCACCTCGATTACCACCAGACTTTCGAGGAGTACTTTGCGGCCAAACGGCGCTTGTTCGAGGGCACCGGCGCGGGAGCACCGGAAGTGGGCGTGGTCAACGCCGATGATCCGTATGCGCCGCAGCTCAACGGGCTCGCGCGCCGAACGATGACCTACGGACTGAAAAGTCCTGCCGATCTGACGGCCAAAAAATTCGCGCTGAGTTTTGAGGGGCTGGAGTTTACCGCGCACACGCCGGCGGGAAACGTCGAGGTTCGCTCGCCGCTCGTGGGGCGCATCAACGTCTACAATATTTTGGCTGCTATCGGCGCCGGAATCGCGCTGGGCATTCCAACTGCTAGAATCGAAGCAGGCATCGCGAATCTCGAACTGGTACCCGGGCGTTTTGAAAGGATTGACGAGGGCCAGCCGTTTTTCGTGGCCGTCGATTACGCGCACACGGACGACGCGCTGCGCAATCTGATCGCTACGGCCCGCGAGCTGAATCCGTCCGGACAAATCATCACGGTTTTCGGCGCGGGCGGCGAACGCGACCGTGCCAAGCGCCCGCTGATGGGGGAGGCCGCAGGCTCGCTGAGCGACTTGGTCGTGCTGACGAGCGACAATCCCAGGAGCGAGGACCCGCTTCGGATCATCAACGATGTGGTGGTGGGATTGCAGAAAGTGAACGCGAACTACCGAATCGAACCGGACCGCGAGCAGGCGCTCGCGATCGCATGCGACGAGGCGCGACCGGGCGACATCGTGCTGCTGGCCGGCAAGGGCCACGAAACGTACCAGATCCTGCGCGATCGCACCATCGAGTTCGACGACCGCGAAAAGGCGCGAGAGATTTTGCGCCGCAAGGGATATTTGAAGATATCGGCTGGACGATAGCGAAGGAAATTGGGGTTCGCGGTAGAGCGGTTTCTCAGCACGGGGCCCGGCCCATTGGAGACGCGATGCGGTGGACGGTGGTTCAATTGGCAGAAACTTTGGGTGTCGCTGCTCCCCCGGGGCTCGACCCCATGGCCCGGCTGGCCGGCGTCTCGATTGACTCTCGCACTCTGCAACCCGGGGAACTGTTCCTCGCAATACGCGGACCGCGTCACGACGGACACGGTTTTATTGCCGGGGTACTGGACCGCGGCGCTCCGGCCGGGGTGGTGGCGCGCGAGCATCTCGCGGAATACCCAGAGAAAATTCGCCAGCGGCTGTTTGCCGTGGACGACACGCTCGACGCCCTCCAGCGCCTGGCGTCGCGCGCATGCGAAATCTGGAGGAAGGAGCGGCCCGGCCGGCTCGTGGCAGGCGTGGCGGGGTCGGTGGGGAAAACCACTACGAAGGAAATACTGGCGGCGCTGCTCGGAGCGCGGTTCGGTGTGTTGAAGACGCTGGGGAATTTGAACAACGAATACGGTCTGCCGCTGACCTTACTGCGGCTCGACGACACGTACGAAGCGGCGGTCGTGGAGCTTGGGATGTCGCACCGCGGCGAACTGGCGCACCTGGCGCAGATTGCTTCGCCGGATGTAGGTGTGGTCACTAGGGTGGCGGTCGAGCATTTGGAATTTTTCTCCTCGATCGAGGAGATCGCGCTCGCCGAGCGCGAGTTGATCGAAAACTTGGCTTGGCCAAACGCCACGGCCGTGTTGAATGCGGACGACGAGCGCGTCGCGCGGTTCGCGGAGGTTGCGCGCGGCCGAGTGATCCGGTTCGGGACCGGGCCGCAAGCCGAATTTCGCGCGGAGGCTATCGAAGAGCGCGGCTTGGAAGGGGCCGCCTTCGATTTCGTGTCGCCTGCGGGACGCGCCCGCCTCGAATTGCCGCTGATCGGCCGGCACAACGCGATGAACGCCGTGGCGGCGCTGGCCGCCGCGAGCGTCTGGGGCATAGGCGCGGAGGAGGCGAAGCGCGTCTTTCCCTCGCTCGTGCCGGCAGACAAGCGCGGCGAGGTGGTTCGTTTCGAAGACGGATTCTCGGTGATCAACGATTCCTACAACTCGAGCCCCACGGCGCTCAGTGCGCTCGTGCAACTCCTGGCCGCGACGCCGGGATACAGGCGGCGCATTCTGGCGGCCGGCGAGATGCTGGAACTCGGAAATTCCTCGCCCGAGCTCCACCGCGAATGCGGGCGCCTGGCTGCGCGACTAGGCCCTATCGACTGGATCTTTGGTGTGCAAGGCCGCGCTGCCGATTTCGTGCGCGCGGCGGTGGAGGCGGGGCATCTGCATGACCGCGCGCGTTTCTTCGAGAACTCGCAGGAGGCGGCGAATTTCCTTGAGGAGTTCCTCACGCGGGGCGACCTGCTGCTTCTGAAGGGTTCGCGTGGCGTCAAAATGGAAAAGATCCTGGAGGCGATTGACGCCCGGCATAAACGCGTTCCGGGAAAATCTTGGGCAGCTCCGGAGGCCGTGCAGAGGGAACGCGGCTGAAATGCTCTACTACCTGTTCTTCTACGCTCTCCGCCCGCATTTCAGCCCGCTGAACGTCTTCCGGTACATCACCGTTCGGACGGCCGTAGCGAGCCTCACGGCGCTGGTGCTTTCGCTGCTGCTCGGCCCGTGGATGATCGAACGTTTGCGCGAGTTGCAGGTGAGCCAGTACATCCGCGAAGAGGGCCCGAAGGCACACCAGAAGAAAGCCGGGACGCCCACCATGGGCGGTCTGCTGATCGTCGCCGCGATCGTGGTTCCCACGCTGCTCTGGGCCGACCTGCGGAATCCTTACGTGGTGCTGGCGCTGACCGCTACGCTGGCCTTCGGCGCGATCGGTTTCGCAGACGATTACAGCAAGATCGTGCGGAAGCACAATCGGGGGCTGACCGCAAAGAGGAAATTTCTGCTCCAGGCGCTGACCTGCGTTTTGGTGGCAGCCGTGCTCATTGGATTGGAAGCAAGGGGCGTCTACACAACGCAATTGAGCGTTCCGTTTCTGAAGCGCCTGCATCCGGACCTCGTGGTTGACTCGCTGCTGCGGTACCACTACATCTGGCCCTTGGCCTTTCTGCCATTTGTGGTGTTTCTCGTGTTTGTGATCGCGGGCCTTTCGAACGGCGTGAATCTTACGGACGGCCTGGACGGGCTGGCGATCGGATGCGTGCTGGTTTCCTCGGCCGCGCTGACCGTGCTGACCTATCTCTCCAGCAACGCGCGTTTCGCCGATTATCTGGAGATCCAAAAGATCCCCGAGGCTGCCGAGCTGACTATTTTCTGCGGTTCGGTAGCCGGCGCGTCGCTCGGGTTTCTTTGGTACAACGCGCATCCCGCCGAGATGTTCATGGGCGACGTGGGGTCGCTTTCCCTCGGCGGAGCGATCGGCACGGTCGCCGTCATTCTGAAACAGGAGATCCTGCTGCTCTCGATTGGCGGCATCTTCGTTCTCGAGCTGCTATCGGTGATCCTGCAGGTCGGCTCGTTCAAGCTGACGGGGAAGCGCATCTTTCGGATGGCGCCGCTCCACCACCACTTCGAACTCTTGGGGTGGAGCGAATCGAAGATCATCGTGCGGTTCTGGATCATGGCGCTGGTGTTTGCGCTGTTTTCGCTTACGACTTTGAAGTTGAGGTGAGGCGAGTTGAGAGTGGGAATCGATCTTGCGGGAAAGCGCGTGCTGGTGGTGGGCCTTGCGCGCACCGGAATCGTGACGTCGCTTTTCGCCGCGGGCTACGGCGCCACGGTGACCGCCACGGATGAGAAACCGGAGAGCGAACTGGCCGAAACCGCCGCGCGCCTGCGCGCCGCGGGAGTGAGGCTCGAGCTGGGCGGGCATGCGCAGGGCATATTCCTGGATCAGGATTTGATCGTCATCAGTCCCGGCGTGCCGGCGACGCTGCCGCCGCTCGCACTCGCGCGCGCCCGCGGGATACCCGTGTGGAGCGAGCTCGAACTCGCGTGGCGGTTTCTGCGGGGGAAGCTCGTGGGCATCACGGGGTCGAATGGGAAGACGACCACGACCTCGCTCGTGGCGCACATTTTGAAGACGGCGAAGATCGAGACGTACGTCGGCGGCAACATCGGGACGCCCCTGCTTTCCCTCGTGGAGTCCTCGTCCGACTCCAGCGTTACCGTCGCGGAAATCAGCAGTTTTCAGCTCGAGGCCATCGAAGCGTTCCGTCCGGAGATCGGCGTGGTGTTGAATTTAACGCCCGATCATCTCGATCGCCACGCCTCTTTCGAGGAATACGCAACCGCGAAGATGCGACTGTTCGCAAACCAGCTGGACCGCGACGCCGCGGTGCTGAACGCGGACGACCCCGAAGTTACGCGGCGCATGCCGTCGCGCCCGCACGTCTTCTGGTTCAGCCGCCGAAAGCGCGTGGCCGAGGGCGCCTTTCTCCGCGACGGTCAGATCATTTGCCGCCACGATGGCTTGGAAGTGGCCGTGGCGAGGCGGGACGAAATCCCGCTGCGCGGCGAGCACAACGTCGAAAACGTTTTGGCTGCGTGCGCGGCGGCGTACCTTGCTGGCGCGGATCCTGCCGCCATCGCGAGCGGCGTGAAGACATTCCGGGGCGTCGAGCACCGCCTGGAGTTCGTCGCGGAGGTAGCCGGCGTGGCCTTCTACAACGACTCGAAGGCCACCAACGTCGATGCGGCCCGCAAGGCCGTGGAAGCCTTCCCCGGTCCGCTCATCGTGATCTTGGGCGGAAAGGACAAAGGCAGCCCCTATACGCCTCTGTGCGAACTGCTCCGGGACCGCGCGCGGCTCGCGATCGTAATAGGCGCGGCTGCAGAGAAAATCGCTGCAGACTTGGGCGATACCGTCCCGCTCGAACATGCCAACACGCTGGACCGCGCCGTGCGAATGGCGATGGACTGCGCGCAGCCAGGGGACGTGGTTCTGCTGGCGCCGGCCTGCTCGAGCTTCGACCAGTTTGAGAATTTCGAGCATCGCGGTCGCGTGTTCAAGCAACTCGTGGCACAACTCGAAGATCACTCGGCCGCCGGAGCTTCCGCGAGGAAAGGATAAAGATGCCCCGCAGCCTGCAGCCCGATCGTCGGCTATTCGGCGTGACCCTGGCGTTGTGCGTGATTGGCGCGGTGATGGTGTTCAGCGCCTCGGCCATGATCGCGCGAGAACAATACGGCAACGCATACTATTTCCTGCTGCGCCAGCTCCTCTGGATTGTGCTCGGGATCGGCGGAATGTTCTGGCTGATGAATACGGATTACCGAAAATTGCGCCAGCCGCGCGTGATTTTCACCGGACTATCCGTTACGTTGGTGCTGCTGATCGCCGTATTCTTCCTCGACCGCTCGCACGCTACGCACCGCTGGATTCGTCTGGGGCCGTTGGGCTTACAGCCCTCCGAGCTAGCCAAGCTCTCGGTGATTTTCTATCTTGCGTGGTTTCTTGAAATCCGCCGGCCGCCGCGCGGCGCGGGCGTCAACAACCTGCAGCACACGCTGCTGCCGGCCCTTGGAACGGTGCTGCTCATCGTGGCCCTGGTTTGCAAAGAGCCGGATCTGGGCACGGCCTGCATGATCTTTTTCATCGCTGCGGTGATGCTTTTCATCGCAGGACTCTCGTGGCGCTACATCCTGACGGCCACGGCCGCGGCCGTGCCGATCGTCTATATCGCCATCGCCAGCACACCGTACCGTTTGCAGCGCGTCCAATCTTTTTTTTCACCGGGGTCCGACCCGCAAGGCCATGGCTTTCAGCTGCTGCAATCGCTGATTGCGGTCGGATCAGGTGGATTTACCGGTGTCGGCCTCATGGAGAGTCGCCAGAAGCTCTTCTTTCTTCCTGAAGCGCACACCGATTTCATTTTCTCAGTGATCTGTGAGGAGGCCGGTTTCATCGGCGCCGTGATTCTGCTGGCGCTGTTTGCGACCTACGGCTGGAGGGGATTTGTGGCGGCGATGAAGGCGCCGGACGAATTCGGGCGCCTGCTGGGAATCGGCATTACGACGATGGTCGTCGGGCAGGCGCTGATCAACTTAAGCGTGGTGCTCGGCCTGATGCCGACGAAGGGTATCCCGCTGCCGTTCATCAGCTATGGAGGATCGAGCCTGCTCGGCGTGCTTTTGGCCACCGGTGTGCTCCTGAACATCAGTCAGCATGCGGATGAAACGTGAGCGCGGATGCGAAGAATCTATTGATTGCCGGAGGCGGCACCGGGGGGCACGTCTTTCCGGCTCTTGCCGTTGCCCGGGAATGGATTCGGCGCGGCGGTAGGGAAGGAATCGGAGGAGGACGCAGCGTCGTGTTTGTCGGAACCGAGCGCGGAATGGAAGCGCGGCTGGTGCCGCAGGCCGGCTTTCCGCTCGAACTGATCCGCGTCGCGGGCCTAAAAGGCATCGGCGGCACGAGGTTCCTTCGCAACGCGGCGATGCTTCCGGCGGCACTTTGGGACTCGGAGAAGATTCTTCGCCGCCATGGCTTCGACGCGGCCTTGGGCGTGGGAGGGTACGCTTCGGGCCCGATGATGCTTTTCGCGGCGCTGCACCGAATCCCGACCGTGATCTTCGAGCCCAACGTGGAGCCGGGATTCACGAATCGAGTTCTCGCTCGAATGGTCACTCGAATCGCAGTCGCCCATGAGCCGACGAGCGGGCGCCTGGGCCGCCGCGCGGTCGTGACGGGCTGCCCGGTGCGCCCTGAGTTCTTCGCGGTGCCGCCCAAGGAGCATCGCGCGCCGTTTACCGTGCTGATCACGGGCGGAAGCCGCGGCGCGCTTCCAATCAACCGGGCGATAGTCGACTCGCTCGACCTGCTAGCCGCCCGAAAAAATCAGCTTTTCATCGTGCATCAGACGGGCGAACGCGACTATAATGCAGTTCGCGTGGCCTATGCGCGGCGCGAATTTCAAGCGGAGGTCCTCCCCTTCATCGAAAACATGGCGGAGAGGTTTGCCCAGGCCGACCTGATCGTCTGCCGTTCGGGTGCCATTACTGTCGCGGAGGTATCCGCCTCCGGACGAGCCGCCATCTTTATCCCCTTCGGGGCTTCGACCGATGCTCACCAGACTCGCAACGCAGCGGCCATGCAAGAGGCCGGCGCGGCTCGCCTGCTTCCGCAGGATGAGCTGACGCCAGAGCGTCTGACAAACGAAATTTTTTCCCTCCTGGACCAGCCCCGGAGAATTCAAGAGATGGAAGGTCGCGCGCGCGCGCTTGCGCACCCGCGCGCGGCCGAGGACATCGTCGACCTTCTCGAAGGGGTGGCGCGCCGATGAACGTCACGTTTCGCAATTTCCAGCGGGTTCATCTGGTTGGCATCGGCGGCAGCGGCATGAGCGGCATTGCTGAAGTTTTGCTTTCGAGCGGCTACGCCGTGTCAGGCTCGGACTTGAAGCCGTCGGCTGTCATCGAGCGGCTGCGCAAGCTCGGCGCGACGGTGCACGAAGGTCACCACCCAGAGCAGGTGCACGGCGCGCACGTTGTGGTCGTTTCCTCCGCCGTTTCGCCGGATAACGCGGAGGTGGCGGAAGCGCAGCGTCTCAAGATTCCCGTGATTCCGCGCGCCGAGATGCTCGCCGAGCTGATGCGACTGAAGTACGGTATCGCCGTCGCCGGCGCCCACGGGAAGACGACGACCACTTCGATGGTGGCTGCGGTTCTCGGGGAGGCCGGTCTCGATCCCACATTCGTGGTCGGCGGGCGCGTGAATCACGCCGGCTCGAACGCGCGCCTAGGTCAGGGCGATTACATGGTCGTCGAAGCGGACGAGAGCGACCGCTCATTCCTACTGCTTGCACCGGTCATCGCCGTCGTGACCACGATTGACCGCGAGCACCTAGACCACTACAACTCGCTTGAAGAAATCCAGGACACGTTTCTTCAGTTCGTCAACCGCGTCCCGTTCTACGGCTCGGTGGTGCTGTGTCTGGACGAGCCGAACGTGCAGGCCATACTTTCGCGCGTGAAGCGGCCCGTGATTTCCTACGGCACATCGAGCCAGGCGGACCTGGTGATTGCAGACGTCAAGCTCAACGGCCTTTCGAGCGAGTTTCGCCTGAAATACCGCGGCGAGGATCTCGGCCTGTTTCGCTTGCCGGCGCCCCCGGGAATTCACAACGTGCGCAACGCGGCCGCCGCGGCGGCTGTGGCTCTCGCGCTGAATGTGCCGGCAGAGCTGATCCGAGCCGGCCTCGCGAAATTTTCCGGCGTGGGCCGCCGCTTTGAAATCAAGGGAACCTACTCCGGCGTGACGCTCATTGACGACTACGGCCATCACCCGGCGGAAATACGCGCCACGCTCGAGGCGGCCCGCGGCTGCGGCTACAAACGCGTGCTTGTGCTCTTTCAGCCGCACCGCTACACGCGCACGAAACATCTGTGGGAGGATTTCGTGCGCGCGTTCAATCAAGCGGACATCCTCGTGGTGACGGATATCTACGCCGCAGGGGAACGGCCGATCGACGGCGTCACCGGCGAGGGCTTGGCGGAGGCGATCAGCTCGGCGGGGCACAAACACGTGGTGCACACGAGCACGCTGCAGGGCGGCATCGAATTCATGCTGCGAGAGGCGCGCCGTGGCGATGCGGTTCTCACGATCGGCGCGGGCAGCGTCGGCCGCGTGATTGACGAGCTCGCGCTGCTGCTCGGATCAAGGATGTCGGTTTCGCATGCGGATTAACGACCAGACGGCGACGCAGTTGAAAGAGCTTGGAGTCGAGTTGCGCCGGGGCGTGTCGCTGGCAGAGCAGACGTCGCTCGGCATCGGCGGCACCACGGACGAGCTCTTGCTGCACCGCTATGAAACCATTCCCGAAGTCATGTCCCTGCTCGCGAGCGCAAGTATTCCGCATCGTTTTCTTGGAGGCGGCACCAATGTGCTGATCGGCGATGGCGAGCTCCCCTGGGTCGTGCTTCATCTGCCCACGGCCCGCCCCGGCATGCACATCGAGGGCAATACGGCATACGTTGATGCCTCGGCCGATTTGGGAGCGCTGGTGACGTTCTGCGCGAAGCACGACCTCGGCGGCATGGAAGGGCTGATCGGGGTGCCCGGAAGCGTCGGGGGCGCTCTGCGGATGAACGCCGGCGCTTACGGGACGCAGATCGGCCCGCACGTCCGCGAAGTCGAGCTGT